>DATEDZ010000174.1:0-3653 GCA_035281385.1 Polyangiaceae bacterium | reverse complement strand
GCATGTAGGTCTTGGAAGAAAAGATCACGATCGGCGAGAGCAGCAGCCACCCACGAGAACAAACCGGCGAGGCCGGCGCGCGTTGCGGTCTAGCCCGCGATAGTCGCGAGACCCGGCGGAAAACCTGCTCGAGCTCGACAGCTCAGCAAAACTTGACTTATCTGTCACGGAAGACGGCTCTCAAGGAAGCTAGCTGGGGCAGGGGCCCCAGCCCGACAGGCGCGTCGTAGCATGAGCGCCGGGAGACGTGCATAAAGTGCTTTCGTTATGGTAGGTTAAGAATCTGGTTCGGTGCGCTGGCCGACCCTGGAAAAGGGATTCCCTAGTTGTTGCACCGGAAAATGGGAGTATGTTCCGGAGCCTCCCATGACGCAGAGCCAATCCTGGAAAGAACGCCTCACCGGCCAGATGCGCGAGGACTGGGCGCGCGAGATCGATGTCTTCGAGACGCAGATTGAGCTGCGCAAGAAGGGGAAGTTCGAAGAGAAGATGTTCGCCGAGACGCGCTTGCGTCGCGGCATCTACGGCCAGCGCTACGACAACGGCCAACGTCACGACGGCGAGAAAACGCAGGAGCTCAAGTTCCCGTGCGGCGGCCTGACCAAAGGCCCCAGCACGGTGTTCGACGCGCCCGGCATGATGCGCATCAAGATCCCGTACGGGAAGATGAGCGCCGAGCAGATGGAGGTGCTGTGCGAGCTGGCCGAGGAGTATTCCGACCAGATCCTGCACGTCACCACGCGCCAGGACATTCAGCTGCACTTCATCCACATCGAGGACACGCCCGACCTGATGCGGCGTCTGGCGGCGGTCGGGGTCACGACGCGCGAAGCCTGCGGTAACTCGGTGCGCAACGTGACCAGCTGTCCCTACGCCGGTGTCTGCAACACCGAAACTTTCGACGTGACGCCTTACGCGCACGCCATCACCTTCTTCTTGCTCGGTCACGACGACACCCAGGACTTTGGTCGCAAAGTGAAGGTGGCGTTTTCGGGCTGCAAGGACCAACCCTGCGCGCTGGTCAATTTTCACGACATCGGCGGCATCGCCAAGGTCAAGGGCGGCAAACGCGGTTTCGAGTTCTACGTGGGCGGCGGCCTCGGTTCGGTGCCCTATCCCGCTGCATTGGTCTCGGAGTTTCTGCCGGAAGAAGAGCTGCTACCGATGTCGCAGGCCGTGGCGCGCGTGTTCGCCCGTCTCGGCGAACGCGAGAACCGCTCCAAGGCGCGCATCAAATTCCTGGTAAAGAAGCTCGGGCTCGAGGAGTTCAAGCGTCTGGTGTTCGAAGAGCGGAGCAAGCTGCGTCCCGACGAGCGCTGGACCTCGTTTCTGGCGGACCTGCACGCCACCGACGAGAAGCCGCTCAAGCCTCCGAGCGAGCTCGCTGGCGTACGGCCCGCGGGCTTCGACGCTTGGGCCAAGACCAACGTGCTGCCGCAGAGCCAGGCGGGATATTCGACCGCCAAGATCAATCTGCCGCTCGGCGACTTCTCGCCGGCGCAGGGGCGCGCGGTGGCCAGCATGATGCGCCGGTTTACCGGCGATACGCTGCGCACCACGGTCGACCAGAATCTGATGTTTCGCTGGGTCAGTAATGGCGACCTGCCCGCCCTCTTCAGCGAGCTTGCCGCGGTCGGGCTGGCCGACGCCGGCGCCGACACCATCACCGACATCACCGCCTGCCCCGGCACCGATACCTGCAAGCTGGGTATCTCCTCGTCGCGCGGTTTGGCGGGGGAGCTGCGGCAGCGGCTGAAGCTGGTCGAGAACGAGCTCGACCCTGCTGCCAAGGCGCTGCACATCAAGTGCAGTGGTTGTTTCAACAGTTGCGCCCAGCACCACGTGGCCGACATCGGTTTCTTGGGGGTCAGCCGCAACGTCAATGGCCGGCGCGTGCCGCACTTCCAGCTCGTGGTCGGCGGCGAGCTCGCGAACAACGCTGCCCACTATGGCCTGGCCATCGGCGCCATTCCTTCCAAGAACGTGCCCAAGGCGGTCAAGATGCTGACCGACTTCTACATTCGGGATAAGAAGCCGGGCGAGACGCTCAAGGCGTTCGTCGATCGCGTGGGCAAGAAGCCGATTCGCAAGATCGTGGACGAGCTGAATCACGTGCCCAGCTACGAGGAGGATCCCAGCTTCTATTCGGACTGGGGCGATCCGCGCGAGTTCACCATCGGCGATCAGGGCGTCGGCGAATGCGCCGGCGAGGTGGTGCCGTTCGTGGAGATGGGTCTGGCCGCCAGTGAACGCGAGGTGTTCGAGGCGCAGATTCTGCTCGACGAGGGCAAGCCGAACGAGGCCGCGTCACGCGCCTTCAGCGCCATGCTGGTGGCCGCGCGCTCGCTCACGCGGCAGAAGAACGAAAACCTGGGCGACGCCGCGGACGAGATCGTACGCGAGTTCAAGCAGCACTTCGTCGACACGAAACTGTTCTGGGATCAATACGCGCACGGCAAGTTCTCGCAGTACTTCTTCAAGGCCTACGAGCAGCCCGCCAAGGATCCGAGCCGGGAGCTGGCCCACCAGTTGGTCGAGGAGGCGCAGCTGTTCGTGGACGCCGCCTACGAGTGCTACACGAAGACCGGCAATCTGGCGGGTTCCTCGACGGCTGCCTCCGCCTGAATCCAAGCGTCGCCATGCAATCCGAAAAGCTTCAGATCAAGTTCTTCGCCAAGTCCGCCGCCTTCGACCGTGAGGCTCTCGTGCCGGTGCTGCAGCGCTTCATCCGCGAGCACGCCTTCGACGAGCTGATGATCGACGTGGCGGACTACAAGCACGTCAAGGACGGCCCCGGCATCGTGCTGGTGGGCGACGCCAACGACTACTACTTGGACGAGGGTGAGGGGCGGCCCGGGCTGCTGTTCAGCCGCAAGCGTCATGGCGCAGGTCCGGAGGGCAGGCTGCGTGAAGGTTTTGCGCGCGCGCTCCGCGCCTGCAAGTTGCTCGAAGAGGCGCCGGAGCTTGGCGGCAAGCTGACGTTCGCCACGGGCGAGATCTTGGTACGTCTACCGGATCGCTTGCGGGCGCCGAACGACGACGCGAGCTTTGCCGAGGTTTCGAGGGAGCTGTCAATGCTGCTCGACAAGCTGTACGGTTCTGGCGCTTTCGTGATCGAGCGAGGACCGGCGGCTCCAGCACCACTGGAGTTGCGCGTCAAAGCCGAGTCGCCACCGGCACTTGCAGTGCTGTTGTCCGCTCTCGGCGGTTGAGCGCGTTCCTAAGCAGCCAACGCGGTCGTTTGCTTCCCCAGCGCGCGTGTGCAATGAGTTACCGCATGGCGCGGTCAGTTTCGCTTCGTACTCTGGTGCTCTTGGGCCTCGGCTTCGGCGTTGCGGCGGCGTGCGGCGGCAGTGACGACAACTCGCAGACTTCTGAGCCAGAGGCAGGCTCGGCCGGCGCCGCGGGCGATGGTTCGTCCCAGGCCGGTTCGAGCTCGAGCTCGGGCGGTGCCGCCACTAGCATGGCGGGGGGCGATGGCGAGCCGAGCGGCGCGGGTCAGCCCCCGTCCAGTGGCGCGGGCGGAATGGTTTCGGTCGCGCCTGAGGGTGGAAGTGGTGGCGCAGTCGAGGCGGCAGCAGGCGCGGGCGGCGCTTGCACCGAGCACTGCACCATGAAGAATGCCGGCCAATTTTGCGGCCAGAATCAAGTGA
>DATEDZ010000173.1:0-51508 GCA_035281385.1 Polyangiaceae bacterium | reverse complement strand
AACCCAGGTTTTCAGCCCTCGCGCGCCGATTATTAGCCAATATTAGTTAGCTAGTATCTAGCGCGCTGTAAGGTGCACCTGCGTTCTCCCTCCAGCGCAATGTGATTTTCGTTGCCCCGGCAAACCGTTTGTCGCTCTAGGAGGCTGGTGTTTTTCAAACCCTCAAAAAGCAAAGCTTTTTGAGCCTCCCCTCTACACGGCGGCTCCGCCGATTTGGACAGCTGGTGTTTCACACCAGCCTCCTAGCCTCGACTTGGGCGATTTCGCCTCGGGAATAGTAGGGCTCTTGCGAGTATCCACGTGGTCGCGTGAGCGAGCAGACCACTCGAAATGTCCGGCGGCTCATGCGTACCCTCACGCAGCAGGCGCCCGTCCCGCCGGTTTTCTCGTGGCTCGCGGCTTCCCTGACGATCGTGATCTTTCCTTCCAAGACCGAGAAGCTCGAGCCTAGCACGCTACTCCGGCTCGACCACCGCGCTCTGGGTGGCGCCGCTCGGCATCGGATTCTGCTCCTTCTCGAGATAACGGAAGATGGTGCGGGGATCCACGCCGAGATCACGAGCCGTTTGAGTGCGGTTGCCGTTGTTGCGCTCGAGCACCTCGAGCACGTACCGCCGCTGAAAATCTTCCTTGGCTTTCTCGAGCGGCACGATCGGGTGCTCGGCCTCGGGACCCAGATCGAGATCCTCAGGACCGAGCAAGGTACGATCACAGAGCACGAGCGCCTTCTTCAGTCGATTCTCGAGCTGGCGAATGTTGCCGGGCCAGGCGTACTTCTTGATGGCGGCCAGCGCCTGCGGCGAGAAGCCGCGCACTGGACTGTTGAGCTCGTCGGCTTGTTTGCTGAGCAGCGTCTTGGCGATGATGAACACGTCGTCGCCGCGATCGCGCAGCGGCGGTAGCCACAGGTTGACGACGTTGAGCCGATAGTAGAGGTCCTCCCGGAACTCACCGGTCTTGATCATCTCCTCCAGGTTGCGGTTGGTGGCGGCGACGATGCGAATGTCGCACTTTTCGGGGCGGTTATCGCCGACCCGGAACACCACGCGTTCTTGCAGCGCGCGCAACAGCTTGACTTGCATCGGCTGCGGCAGCTCGCCGATCTCGTCGAGGAACAACGTCCCGCCATCAGCTTGCTGGAACTTGCCGGAGCGGCTGGCGATGGCTCCCGTGAAGGCGCCCTTCACGTGCCCGAACATCTCACTCTCGATCAGGTTTTCGGGGATGGCGCCGCAGTTGACGGTGACGAAGGGCCCCTTCTCGCGATTGCTGCGGCGATGGATCTCGCGCGCGATCAGCTCCTTGCCGGTGCCGGTTTCGCCGGTGATCAGCACGTTGATGTCGGTGCCGGCCACCTTTTGCAGCTTGCGGAAGACCTCGAGCATCGAGGGACAGCTGCCGATGATTTCACCGAAGCGCTTGTCGGAAAGCTCAGCGCTCAGCTTCTCCTTGTCCGCGCGCAGCGCCGACAGCAGCATGGCGTTCTGCAGGATCAGCGACGCCTGAGCGCCGAAGATCTGGAGCAGGTCGAGCTGTGGGCGCTCGAACAGGTGCTTGACCTCGTCGTTAGCCACGTACAGCGCTCCGATGGCCTCACCCTGGCTGAGCAGCGGCACGCACATCACGCTCGAGAGCTTCAGCGCGATCACGCTCTCGCTCTTGCCGAAGGTGGTGTCGGTCAAGGCGTCGCTCACGATCACCGGCCGGCGCGACTCGATGACCTGGCGCACCATGCTGTCGCTGATCGCGCCAGAGGCATCTTGAATCGCCTCGCGCTGCAAATTGCGGGAAGCGCGCACGCGCGGCACGCTGTCTCTGGCGTCACCTGGATCGACCAGCAGCACCACGCCGCGCCCGGCGCCGGTCAGCTCGATGATCGCATCCAACAAGGCCTCCAGCAGCTCGTCCACCGAGCGGCTGGTCATCAGCCGCTCGCTGAACGCCTGGAGGCGCCGAATACCCTCGATGTCGCTCTTATCGCTCTTGCTTTCGGAAGTGGGCTCGGGAGAAACCTCCGTGAAAAAACTGAAGGCGAGCTGCGACTTGCCGAGCGTGAAGCGATCGCCGTTGGCCAAGCGCGCGCGGCGCTTCTTCTTGCCGTTGATGAGGATTTCGCCCTCGCGATCCAGCTCTTCGAGCTGGAAGTCGCGGCCGTTGAAGACGATCTGGGCGTGGTGGTGGGCCACGCTGGCATCCGGCAGGTGGATGTCATTGCCGAGAGCCCGGCCGAGCGTCGTGACCGGCTTGTGCAGCGCGGTCAAAATCGGCGGACCATCGTTCGGGAAGTAGCGGACCGTTGCCATCCGGTCGAAAAGCGTATCAGAACGCGCCCGCCGCCGCGCGGATCAGGCTGAAAGAACTGGTTTTTCGGGCATGCGCCGGGCGGGGCGAGCCAGCAGCGCTGCTGCGCACGGCGCGATGACGTCCCGGAACGCGACGCTGCGGAGCTCCTGGCGCAGAGCCTCGGGCGGGATGCCATGGCGGAGCAGCTCGAGCTCCGGGGCGGAAGGCGCGGGCATCTGCGCGCCGCAGGAGGCACGCAGCCCGAGCTCGCGCGCCAGGACCGGACGCACCTCGTGCGGCGCCTGCTCGAGCGCCCAGCTCACGAAACGCCACGCCAGCTCGGCATGGCGTAGCTCGTCGTCGGCAACGCCGCGCAGCAGCTCGGCCAGCCGCGGATCCGCGGCGTGCTCGGCCGCCTCCCGCGCCTCGAGCGCAGCCACCGTCTCACCGATGCAGCCTTCGCGCACCACGAGCTCCACGATCTCGACCAGCGATGTGCCGCCAAGGCTGCGCTCGACATCGAGCGGGCCTGGACCGAGCGGAGCGCCCGCGTACTCACTGGCAACACCGAAGGCGAGCCGCGCGTGGCGGGTCTCGTCGGCCATGGCCCGCGTGGCACGCTCGACCAGCTCGGCCGGCGCCGCCAGCTGCAAGAGCTGTAGCGCGAAGCGCGCGAACGCGGCCACCGAAGCGTGCTCCATTTGCCCGATGCGCGCCCATGCCTGCGCAGCGCGCTTTCGCAGCTCACTCGAAAGCTCGTCGAGCGCCAGGCCGGGGCACTCGGTCCAATCCTGACGGCCGCGCAGGGCTGCGACGCGCTCCTCCCCTTCCACCAAGAAGGGACGGCCGATCGCGCACCCGCCCATCACGCAGGTGAAGGTGCCCGAAGAGCCGTCGCAGTACGCGCCCGCGCAGTCCGCGTCACTGCCGCAGGTGTCGCTGGGCGTCTGACAAGCGAAGCTCACGAAGCCGCAGCCGTGTGACCCATCGTAGCTTTGGCAGCGCAGCCCCGCGCCGCAATCCTGGTCCGAAGTGCAGCTGGCGGTGACGCAGCTGCCGACCGGATCACCGCACAGGCAGATGTTGCCCGCGCCGCACTCCGCATCGTTCACGCAGCCGTAACTGCAAAACAAGCCGGGCAGCTGGATGCCGGGCTCGCAGTAGCCGTGAGGCATGGCCGTGCAATCGGCGTCGCTGGCGCAGTCACCACCTTCGACCGGCGGCGCGATCTTGTCGGCGCGCGGCAAGCTCGACGCGCACTCTTCGACGCTCGGGCGATGGATCGGTCCGCCCTCGCATTGCTCATAGCCCGCGCCCGCCGGTATCGGGTTCCTGCATGGAAACTCGCCTTCACCGCCTCCGACGCCGGTGCCGCCCGTCGCCTTGCCGCCGCTGCTTGTGCCGCCACTGCTAGTGCCGCCCGTGGCCTTGCCGCCCGTGGCTTTCCCGCCCGTGCTGCTACCGGCGCTGGTTTTGCCCCCGCTACCAGTGGCGCCGGTCGCCGAGCCCCCCGACGAGCTGCCTGCTTCCTCGTCGTCCACGCCCGAGAAAGCGCCGCCGCACGACAGCGGCAACAGACCCAGCGCCGAGAACAGTGCGGTACTCAGAACCCGAGGGTTTGCCCTAAGCATGCCCCAATTGTAGCGCGACTTTTCGGCCCCCGAGCCCACGAAGCGGCACGCTACATCAATTCGACTGATTTGATCATTTCCGCCACGAAGTGGGTTCGTGGCCGAATCAGCGTCACCCGCGCTGCTGGTTTCCGCACCTTCAGGATGGCCGTGTTGCTCGAGATGGTGTCTCCCACCATGTAGTCATCCTTGAAGTCGTAGAAATAGCCGTCGGCCTTGGCCGAGTCGGTCTGGGCTCGTGAGGAGCCCGCCAGCGTGATAGGCAGCAGCCCTAGAGCCAGAACGAACGGCAGCGTTGGTAGTCGCATCGTGACCTCTGCGGTTCGACGCGCGTCGCCCGGTATCCTTGGGCCCTGCTATTGAAGCTCCCCCGCTACCGAAATTCCCGCGCCGTTTTCGAGCATGAACGGTACGAAACCGTGCACGCGAGCGAAGCGCGGCTGGGCGTCGCTGCTCGCCGAGTCCTCCGAGTCCCAGGTAAAGAGCGCGCCGGCGCCGATGCCGAGCGTGGTGGCAACGCCGCTGAAGATCAGGCCCCGCTTGGCGGGCGGGCCACCCTCGCGCGCGTACAGCAAGTAGATGGGCAGCGACGCGGCGAAGCCGATGCCGCCGCCCAGCCACATCGCGCCGAGCGATTTGTAGCTCGGAATGTAAACGGTCGAGAGCCCGGCCGATGCCGCCAGCCCCACGTTGAACCCGATCAGGCCGCCCAGGGCCGCGCCGTCGTTCGATTTGCCGTAGCCCTGGCCCGCCGAGGTCGCGCCATAGCCGAACATCGAGCCGATCGCGGTGCCCCACACCACCGAGCTCGACATGAGCAAGCTGCTCTTGGGGGACGGTGATTGCACGTAGCCGAGCGCGAGCCCGCCGGCCGCGCCCAGCGTCGAAGAGATGGCTTCGACGCGAGCCAACGTCAAGAAACTCCACTCGTCTTCCTTCTTGCCCGAGACGTGCTGGTAGCTCCAGATGCCGAGCCCTTCGCCCGCACCGATCAACGCGCCGGTCGCAACCGCCGCCGGCACGCCGCGCTTGAGCTTCGGTCGATCGAAGAAATACACGCCGACCGGCGCTGCCACGCCCAACACCGCCGGCGCGATCAGGAAGGTCGCTGGATCCTCGAATCCGGCTTCGGTCGAGACCCAGATGCCCATGCCGACGCCGTAGGCCACCGAGGTCGCGTACAGCGTGCCGATCTCGAACCGGCTGCGCTCGCGACGCACCGGTTGCTGGGGTTGTGGGAAGAACGGCTGCTGATTGAACGTCGTCTGGACGCCCTGCTGCGTGCTCCCCTGCGTCGAAAACTGCACCTGAGCCCAAGCCGGCCCGCTGAGCGACAGCGCCCACGCGCTGGCGGCCATCCCGAGTCCCAAGCAGAGCGCTCTCATGTTCACTCCTTCTTCAGCGGGCGTGACAGCAGATCCCGAACCGCCGCGGCGACCGGTTTGCCCTCGTACAGCACCGCGTGCACTTCAGCGGTGATGGGGAGATCGACCTGCATGCGCTCGGCCAGATGATACGCGCTCTGGGCGGTCGTTACCCCCTCGGCGACGTGCCCGAGGCCGGACAGGACCTCCGCGAGCTGCCGGCCGCGGCCCAGCTCGAAACCGACGGTTCTGTTGCGCGACAGCTCGGCCGAACAGGTCAAGACCAGGTCGCCCAGGCCCGCCAGCCCGGACAGCGTGAGCACACTGCCCCCCATCGCAACGGCCAGGCGGGCCATCTCGGCCAGCCCACGCGTGATCAGCGCGGCGCGCGTGTTGTGTCCGAAGCCCAAGCCGTCGGATGCGCCGGCCGCGATCGCGATCACGTTCTTGAGCGCACCGCCAACCTGCACGCCGGTCGGATCGTCGCTCGTGTAGATGCGTAGACGATCGCCTGCGAAGCGCTGCTGCACGAGCAGCGGACGCTGCGCATCAATGCTGGCCGCCACCAGGTTCGTGGGCAGGCCGCGCGCCACCTCGAGGGCGAAGCTCGGCCCGGACAGGAACACCGAGCGCCGCTCGGCGTCCGCGCCCAGCACGTCGCACGTCACTTGCGACAGTAACATCAACGTGCTGGCCTCGATGCCCTTGGCCACGATCACCAGCGTGGCGTCCGGTGCTAGCGCGGACGCCGCGGCGCTCAGGGTGGCGCGCACGGCCTCGCTGGGCACCGCGACCACGACACAGCTCGCGGCCTCGAGCGCCTGACCCAGCTCGGCGGTCGGATGCACCTCCGGCCCGAGCTCGAAGCCGGGCAGGAACGCGCGGTTCTCGCGTTCTCGCTGCAGCGCCGCCGCGTGCTCCGCTTGCCAGGTCCAGAGCGAGACCGGGCCGCGTTCCGACAAGAGCCGCGCCAGAGCGGTACCCCAAGCGCCCGCGCCCAGTACCGCGATCTTGTCGCTGGTCCTGCCAATGCCGGTGCCGGTGCCCGTGCTCGTCATTTGAAGCGCCGGACGCCACTTTTTCGCGGGGGCGCAAGCGCTGTCAAGTTATGCTGCCTGGCCATGCCGGCCCTCGGTCCTCGTCATGCTGGGGCAAGAGCCCCAGCTCGTGTTTGCTCGCTACTCGGACTTTTGCTGCTGCTCCCCGGCTGTGGGTCGCGCGAGAGCATGGGTGACAGCTCGCTGCGCGTGCTGGGCGCGGGCGTCGTCAACGATCCCGCGAACAAATCGCTGCGCTTCGACATGCTGAAATTCGGCCTCGAGCGCTTCTGCGAGGAGATGAAGAAGGCCGGAGCGCCGCTCAAGCTCAGCGATCAGGAGCCGGTGCTGGGGCGCTTTTTCGCGGAGAGCTGCCAGTCGGAGGTGCTCGACGAGGAGGCGCGCAAGTCCTTCGTGCTGCAGTACACGGGCAAGGGCTACGCCTGGACCAATGTCACCGGTAAGCTCGGGTTCAGCTCGCGCGGCCTGGTCGAGTACGCGCCCGATTTTCAGCTCAGCGACGGCGCCCTGTACGTCTACTTCCGTCCCAAGACGGTGGACGCGGCGGGTTTTCAGCTACTGTCGGTCGACTCGGCGCTGGCTAGGGCTGGCATCGCCGCGGCAGCGGGCAGCGCCAATCCGGACGAGATTGGACGTCACGTGCTGGATAGCCAGCTGAAACGCGGCTTCACCGTAATCCGCTACGGCAGCGACGGGCGCACCGACTTCGGGCTCGGCTTCATCCCGAAGGGTGAGAAACCGTACAAGCCCTTCGACATCACGACCGAGAAGCGCATCTTGCTGAACGAGCGCACCGAAGTGCACCTGCAGACGCAAGATTACATAGGGCCGCTCAGCGTGGAGGACGATGACTCGGCACTACACCTGACACTGGAGCTCGACGGCGCCGACGGTCTCGACTACCAGGTCGTGCCCAAGGCGCTCGGCGACGCGATGCTCGATCGTTACGTGCGCAGTCAGGGTCCCTGTCCCATGCTGGGACCACCGGCTTTCGACGCGAGCGCCGGTCGCGCACGCACGCAACAGGCGGTGCCGCTGCCGGTCGGCCAATACTTCTTGGTCTTGGACAACTCCAGCCAGCTGGGCCGCTCGCAGCCCCCGACCGGCGCGGCGGGCGACCACGCCGCGCGCGTCGATTACGCAGTCCTCGTCGGCCCGCGCTAGCCGCCGAGCAACGCGCGTGGGGTTGGGTAGGCCCGGTCCCGGCCGCCCAGCTGGGCGGCCTCGCCCCATACGAAAACTCGGCCTCCAACCCCCAAAGACCCAGATTTTTCACAGGGAGATCGGGAGATCGGGAGTCCTGCGAGTTTTTTTGGTTCGCATCGCGCGTTACCGCACGGTGCCGTCACACCACGAGGCGAAGTCGCACAGCTCGAACCCAACAAAATTCTCGCTCGCAGAGCTCCCCGTCTCCCGATCTCCCTGTGAAGTTCTGGGAGCCGGACGACGTCGTGCGGCGCGTTTTTGGGGAATTGTTCGGGGGACTCTAGTGCTAATGAGGGTCAGGCGTTCGTGAACCCCAAGACCTATCGCTACCTGCTCTGGCCCCTGTGGTTCGTGATCGTCCCTGCGGCGCTGTCGGCGTTGACCTACAATCTGGTCGCGCCCGCCGAGACCGTGATCCCGATCACGTTCTGGGACAACGTGCAGTTCTGGGTCAAGGACCAGCCCGTCCCGACGCTGATCGTACTGTTTACGATCTTCGAGATGGTGCTGTACAGCTACCGTCACTCGCTGCCCGGCGCGCAGTACCTGGGCGCAACCGAGCGCAGTGACGTACCCAAGACCGTACGCCGCGAATACGAACAGGCATCGCACCTGCTGGACGAGGCAGAGCGCATTCAGCGCAAGAACCGCAGCGCCGTGGAGCGCGCCCTGACCAGCGACTCGCGCAGCGAGCTGGGTGAGGCGCTCGAAGATCTGCGGGACGCCATGGCCAAGTCGCCCTTCGACGAGAACGGCTTTCTCGAGCGCTACGATCGCGCTTCGCGACTCGTCGGCAAGCATCTGGGCGCCTGGCAAAAGGGCGAGCTGCGCGAGTACATGGAGTCGATCGGTGTGGCCGTCGGTGTCGCGCTGCTCTTGCGCGCGGCGGTGGTGGAGGCCTTCAAGATCCCCAGCGGCTCGATGCTGCCCACGCTGCAAATCCAAGATCACATTTTCGTGAACAAGCTGGCCTACGGCCCGCCCATCCCGTTCACGTCCACGCGGCTTTTCGAGCGCCTACCGCCAAAACGCGGGGACGTGATGGTCTTCGAGTACCCCGACCCGAACCCGGCCGCCGAAAGGCAGGACTTCATCAAGCGCGTGATCGCGGTGGAGGGGGACACGCTCGAAGTGCGCGACGGACACCCGATCATCAACGGCTGGACGGTCCCCAGCTGCCGCGTCGGTGACTACGGGTTCGACGAAGGCCCCGAGGGAGTGAAGACGAACGATCTGAAAAAGGGTGAGCTTTACATGGAGTACCTGGGCGAGTACGCCTACCTCACCCTGTACGAGTTTCGCGAGGGCGAGGAGCGCAGACCGGAGGAGCGCAAGCTGCGGGGCAAGTACGAGGGGCCGTATCAAGTCAAACCCGGTGAGACTTGGGTGCTCGGCGATAACCGCAACAACAGCAGCGACTCGCGGGCGTGGAACGGCGGACGCGGCGGCGGCGTGCCCGACCCCAACATCAAGGGCCGCGCCATGTTCGTGTGGCTCAATTTCAAGAAGAACGGCTGGCCCGACGTGGACCGCTTGTTCACGCACGTGCTCGGTACGCCCAAGCTGCCCGTGGGTGCACCGTCCGACGTCCTGGCCGGCATCGATCGTTGCTTGAAACAGCGCCCGCCGTTCGACCAAACGCTACCTCCGAAGCCCGATCCGAACGCCAAGCCGCACCACCGCGCCCGCTGATGTGGTAGGCATGGGCTAGCACCTGCGTTTGTGCTTGGCCCGGCTTTTCGCACGAGCCATCAGGAGGACGTGATGCAGCGAAGGCTCGACCAGTGGACCACCGCCCTCTGCGCGCTCTTGATTCTGGGCGCCCTATTGGCCTGCAAGAAGAAGACGCCAGAAACCACCGCGCCTGGCGCCGAGAGCGCCGCCGCGCCGGTCGCGACGCCACCCGCGCCGGCCACCACGGCTGCCGCTGCCCCGACGCCCACAGCCGAAGAGGCCGGGGCGAAGCTCGGCGACGTGAAGCGCTACCCCGACAAGGAGAAGCCGCAGACCGGCGCGGTCAAGATTCTCGAGAACGGCGTGAAGGTCTTCAACGAAGCCGACGACAAGACGACCGACGTCGCCACGCTAGACAAGGACTTGCTCGTGTTCCGGCTGGCCAGCATCCCGGATTGGGAGCTCGTCGAGTTTCCGTCTGGGGTGGGCAAGGTGTCGCCGGGCTGGGTGCTCGCCAAATTCCTCGACGCCAAAGCCGACGCCAAGGTGGAGCGCCAGGCGGTCGCGAGCCAAGCCAAGCAGGCCGTGGTGAGCACGCCCAAGCCCGCCAGCAGCGCCAAGGCGGCTGCCAGCTCGTCCGCCAAGCCCACCACCGCGGCAGCCAAGGCGGCTGCCGACAAGGCCGCCGCTGACAAGGCCGCCGCTGACAAGGCCGCTGCCGAAGCCAAGGCCGCCGCCGACAAGGCGACCGCCGAAGCCAGGGCCGCCGTCAGGAAGGCTCGCGCCGCCGCTGCCGCCGCCGCGGCGGCGGCCGGTGGGACCGCACCCAAGTAAACCAAGTAGCGCCAGGCCCAGCTACGCTTCTTGAGCGCCGCCTTGCGTGACGGTGAGTCGTGTTTTGTCGGCCAGGGGCCCCTGCCCCACCAGCTACGCCTTGCGCTCCGGGTCCGGCTTGGTGCCGGAAACGCGCTGCACGCCGCTCGGGCGAAGCTCCTGCCGCAGGCGGTGCTGCGGCGAGCAATCGCTACGGGTTTGCGCAAATGCCCCCGCCAGCAGGATGCCAAGGAGCTTGGCTTCCACGTAGGGATTGGGGGGCCCGAGGCGTTTCATGTTGCCCCGTAGTACGTCCCCCGCGAACAGGTCCTTCCCAGGGCCGGGATTGCCGCAGATCGTGCTACACCGGCGCGCGTGCAGGCGCTCGACTTCCCTTACGGCATGATCGCGATCGTGCTCGGCATCCTTTTCACGATTGCCAAGCTCGATACCCAAGGGCGAAAAGCCAGCGATTTCGAGCATGTGCCAACGGCTGATTTCGAGCGGTGGCAAAACTGGACCAATTCAATCTACCGCCTGGGGGCGGCAGTCTGCTTTTTCCGCGTCATTTTTACGCAGGTTTGGGCGTACTACGTCAGCCGTCAAGAGCTCACGAGCCCGATAGCGCCGCCCTCTCTCCGATATCCGGCGCTCGCGATGGATGTGCTGTGGCTGGGCGTGGTCGCAGCCACGTTCATCCGCGCCAGGCGGGCTCGAGAGCTGCGATACAAGCTCGGCATCCTCCTTTCGCCGATGACGCCTCAACAGCAAGCGGCCGCAGCCGCTGACCAGGACGAAGCGGCAAAGGACGAAGCGGGCTGATCGCTACACGTAGCGGCCAACCAGGTTCTCGAGCGCCTCCTGGCGGCCCGAGCGGGGCTTGGGGTCGATACCCTTTTCGAGCACCAGATCACTGAGCTCCGCCAGACTGAGCTTGCCGCCCGCGATGCGCTCGCCCAGATCCGTACGCCAACCCGCGTAGCGCTCGGCCACCGCTTGCTCGAGCTTGCCGTCGCTCACGATCTTCTCCGCGACGAGCAGCGAGCGAGCCAGCACGTCCATCCCGCCGATGTGCGCGTGGAACAGGTCGTCCGGCTCGAGGCTCTGGCGACGCAGCTTGGCGTCGAAGTTCATGCCGCCGGTCGTAAAGCCGCCATTCTTGAGGAAGGTGGCCAGCACCAGCGCCAGCTGCGGCACGTCGTTCGGGAACTGGTCGGTATCCCAACCCAAGAGGTCGTCACCGCGGTTGATGTCCAGGCTGCCGAAGATGCCGTTGGCGTAGGCGTAGGCGACCTCATGCTGGAAGGAATGGCCACTCAGGATGGCGTGGTTCGCCTCGATGTTGACCCTGTACTCCTGCTCCAGGCCGTAGCGCTGAAGGAACGCGAACACCGTCGCGCTGTCGTAGTCGTACTGGTGCTTGGTCGGTTCCTTCGGCTTGGGCTCGATGAGCAGCGTGCCCGTGAAGCCGATCTTGTGCTTGTGCTCGGCGACCAGCGTCAGGAATCGGCCGAGTTGATCGATCTCCCGCTTCATGTCGGTGTTGAGCAGCGTCTCGTAGCCCTCACGGCCGCCCCAAAGCACGTAGTTTTCACCCTTCAGCTGATGGGTGACATCGAGGATCTTGCGCACCTGAGCGGCCGCAAACGCGAACACTTCCGGATCCGGATTGGTGGCGGCACCGCTCATGTAGCGCGGATGGCTGAAGAGATTGGCGGTGCCCCAGAGCAGCTTCACCCCGGTGCGCGCCATCTCTTTCTCGGCGCTGGCGATGATCTTGTCGAGGTTACTGTGGCTCTCCTTGAGCGTGGCTCCCTCGGGCGCGATGTCGCGATCATGGAACGTGAAGAAGGGCGCTCCGAGCTTCTGGAAGAACTCGAACGCCACGTTGAGCTTCAGCTCCGCCGCTTCAATCGGGCTCGTTACCTTGAACCAGGGGCGGTCGAACGTGCCGGCGCCGAATATGTCGGAGCCGGGCCAGGCGAAGCTGTGCCAGTAACAAACGGCACAGCGCAGGTGGTCGGCCAGGCTCTTGCCGAGCACCTGACGGTCCTTCTCGTAGTAGCGAAAGGCCAGGGGATTTTCGCTGCTGGGGCCCTCGTACTTGATCGCTTCGATACCCGGGAAGAACACCTGAGTCATTGGCTTGTGTCCTCTCGCCACACCAGGTTTTGTTCGAGCCGGCAGCCGCACCGCCGACCTCGAGCTGGCACATCACCCTACTTCAAGACTACCCGCGAGAGCCCTACCATTCCAGTAGTGCTCAGCAGGACGAGCGCGTTTTTCTTAAGTTTATTGAGCATAGCCACGAAGCGGGGGCCTACTTGGCTCGACTTGCGCGATTTCGCCTCGGGAATGGCAGGCGATCGTGATCTTTCCTTCCAAGACCGCGAAGCTCGAGACTTGGGTGGTCAGCGCGAACCGGCCATGGCAGAGAGGCGCGGCATGGTTCAGTCGGCTCTGCCGAGTCGGACAGCCCCGCGACTAACGCGACCTGCCTTTTCCAAGCTCGCCGGTGGCATGACTCTGGCCACGCTGCTGGTCGTGCTTTTCGGCGCGGTGGTGCGCATCACCGGCTCGGGCGCCGGCTGTGGCCAGCATTGGCCGAGCTGCAACGGCGAGATCGCTCACCTGCCCCGCAGCGTGGAGACTTGGATCGAGCTGACCCACCGCACCACCTCTGGCCTGGACTTCCTGGGCGTGGTCGCGCTGGTGGTCGTGGCCTGGAAGCGTTCGCCGGAACGTCCCGATCCCGCTCGGCTTGCGGCCCTGGGCGCGCTGCTGCTCATGCTGGTCGAGGTGGCGATTGGCGCGCGGCTCGTGCTCCTGAACCTGGTCGGCTCGAACATGTCGTTCGACCGCGCGGTCGTGATGCCGGCCCACCTGGTCACCACGTCGCTCTTGCTCGGCGCGCTGGGGGCCGCCACCTACTTTGGATCGGAGTCGCGAGTCACCATCGATCCTGCCGCCTCGGCGCGTCAGCTCGGCGCCATCAAGCGTGCCTTTTTCTGGCTGGTGCTGGCGGGAGTGCTCTTGCTGCTGGTGTCGATGACCGGCGCCGTGACCGCGCTCGGGGACACGGTCTACCCCGTGCAGGGAAGCAGCACCCTGGAGCACCTGCGTAACGATCGGGCGGAAGGAGCGCACTTTCTGGCCAAGCTGCGCGTGCTGCACCCGCTGCTGGCGCTCGCCGGCGTGGCAAGCTTGTGGATAGCTGCGAGACGGGCACGTGGGGCAGCTCGGGCGGTGCTGGTGCAGCGCTTGGGCGCCCTGCTCCACTGGGGCGGCGCGCTGGCGCTGGCGATCGGCGTCGCGAACATCTGGCTCGGTGCGCCGGGCTACATGCAGGTCGTGCACCTAGCCATGGCCTGCATGTTGTGGCTGGATGCGGTGGTGCTGGGCTGCGCGCTGTGGGACGCGCAGGCTTTCCGGAAAGAAGAGTGACCATGAACGTCGTCAATCCCGCCACCGGCGAGGCCGTACAGAGCGTGACCGAGCTCGAGCCCAGCGAGCTACCGAAGTTGCTGACCGCCGCCAGGGCCGCGCAGCGCTCCTGGGCCGCCACGCATCTGTCGGAGCGCAAGGCAGTGTTTGTGCGCTTCCGCAAGCTCGTCGCCGAACGTCGGGAGGAGCTGGCGCGCATCCTGACGCTCGAGGTGGGCAAGCCCATCGCGCAGTCTCGCAACGAGCTCAACGGTCTCTTGCCACGTCTCGACTTTTTCCTGGAACACGTCGAGGCGGAGCTCGCGCCGCGCGTGGTGCTGGGCGCTGCCGAAGGCGCGCTCGAGGAACGCATCGCGTTCGAGCCGCTGGGCGTGGTCGCCAACGTGTCGGCCTGGAACTACCCCTACTTCGTGGGCGCCAACGTGTTCGTGCCCGCGCTGCTCGCCGGCAACGCCGTCCTCTACAAACCGAGTGAGCTGTGCAGCTTGACGGGGCTTGCCATCGAGGGGCTGCTGCGCGAGGCCGGCGTGTCAGAAGCGCTGTTTCAGGCCGTGATCGGCGGGCGCGAGCTGGGGGCTGCGCTCGTGGCTCAGCCCGTCGATGCGGTGTTCTTCACGGGCTCTTATGTGACGGGGCGCAAGATCGCCGAGGCGGTGGCCCCGCGCATGATTCGCTTGCAGCTCGAGCTCGGCGGCAAGGATCCCGCCTACGTCACCGACGAGGTAGACGTCGCCAAGGCCGCAGCCGCGGTCGCCGACGGCGCCTTCTATAACACGGGGCAAAGCTGCTGCGCCGTGGAGCGCATCTACGTCCATGAGCGCGTTTACGCCGCTTTTCTGGAGGCCTTCGTGCAGGAGGTGCGCGGATTCAAGCTGGGGGATCCCAGCGACGAAGCCACGTACATCGGGCCGCTGTGTCGTGGCGAGCCGGCCCTCACCGAGCTCGAGGCGCAGGTGGCCGATGCAACGCGCCAGGGCGGTCGCCTGCTGCTCGGGGGCAAGCGCGCCCAGCGTCCCGGTTTCTTCTTCGAGCCCACTGTGATCGCCGAGGCCACGCCCGGCATGCGTCTGATGCGCGACGAGAGCTTCGGGCCGATCATCGGCATCGCGCGCGTCTCCAGCGACGAGGCGGCGCTCAGCGCGATGGCCGACACCGAATACGGCCTGACCGCCGCGGTCTACACCCAGAACGAAGCACGCGCCGCCCAGCTGCTCTCCGGGCTGCCGGTCGGCAGCGCCTACATCAACTGCTGCGACCGCGTCAGCCCGCACCTGCCCTGGACTGGCCGAAAACACTCCGGCATCGGCACGACGCTCTCAACGCTCGGCATTCAAGCCTTCGTGCAGCCGAAGGCCTGGCACATTCGTAGGGGCTAGCGGGGGCTGCCGAGACGCCCTTCTAGGAGAAGGCTGTTGGGGCGGAGGCAGGTGCCTACGGAAGGGAGAACAGCGAACGCCAGCGTGTAGCGCGTGGGCGGTTAGCGTGCGCGTTGGGCGTTGAGTGATGCGCGCATCCCCGCGCCGCGCTCTCTAGCGCCCCACTCCACACTCTCGCGCACTACCCTGGAGCCGCGGCTGCAACACATCATCGGCACTCTCGTCAAATTGGTGCGCGCGTAGCCGCGCGGCCCTTTATCAAGCGTCGGCGGTCCAGTCTTGAATCGGAAAGCGATCGCGACATCCGGGACATTGCGTTCCTGCCCGATCGGTGTGCCCGCAACTGCTGCACAGCGCTCCCGTCAGAAAGGGATCCATTTGCGTGCCGCAGCCCTCGCAGACCCATGTGTCGCCGAACGGCGCGCGATCGCAACCCGGGCAGCGCAGCCTTTTCCCATAGGATGCAGTCGACACCCGCGACCGGCTTTCGGGTTTCATGTCTTGTGCCCATGACCACTGCGCTTTTCGGACGCTTGAACCAATCGCGTAGACGGCCTCCCAGGGAACCCATATTCGTGACGGTTCCCCATCGAAGGACAACATGCCCCCAATGCCCTTTTCGTCGCACACAAGGCCTCTGATCGGAGTTGGCATCCCGTCACCAAACTGCAAGGTCATGAACGGGCTCCGTTTGCGATCGGGCACCGTGACCCCGTGAGCGGAACCATCCAACCAAATCGTCGCCCACGGCCAGGGGAGGTGCGCTCGCGCTACCAGCATCTTTGCTCGATTCGCAGGCCCTGCCTCCGCCAATTCCTCCCGCAACCGCGTGAGTCGCTGCCTAAAAGACAGCCTGCGTATCGATAGTTGACCGAGGTGAAGCACTAGGCGCCCCACGGCCAAGAGCAAGGTTGCTCCGAACAGAACGTACAGCGCGGCGGGCATCGACGGCATCTTAGCCTCTTCCCAATTCCGCAGAGGCTAGCTCTAGATCGCGGCGAAAACTCGGAGTGCGCGGAAGGCAAGTGCCAAAGGCCGCTTAGCCGAAGGAATTCGCGACGGCTCGACGCGGGGTGATGCTCGGACGGAAGCTGAAATCGGATCGGGCTGCCAACAAGCAGCTCGAATTGCAGGCACAAGAAGGGGCGTGACGGTTGGTGAGCACGCCGCAGCGCTAGCGTTCCGAGCCATCAGCGTCGTGGTGTTGAGCGGCGTGGGATGGCTGGTGGCGCCGCGCCCGGCCGACGCAGCCGAGTGTCAGCAGTTCTCGGCGCCATCAAGGGCCGGCTTCGCCGTCCGCTGCGCAAGCTCCGCGGCGTTGCCCTTGACGGCTCCTGCGAGCCGCTCGGAGCTGGCTGCTACGTCAGCGAGCGGCGGGTCTGGCTGTACTGCGGAGCAGAGGTGTCCTCAGCTGGTAACCGAAATCGCTACCAACGATTCAACACCAACGGAGGTCACCCATGGATCAGTATATCGGAATCGACGCTCACTCGGAAAGCTGCACGGTTGCAGTGATGAGCGCAGCCGGCAAACAGCTCCGGCAGCAAGTGGTCGACACGCAGGCGAAAGTCTTGATCGAGGTGGTCGAGGGGATCGCCGGCAACCGGCACATTTGCATCGAAGAGGGGCAGCTAGCGGAATGGCTGGTGGAGACGCTGGGGCCCCACGCCAAGGAGATGGCCGTTGTGCAGCCGAAAGAGCATCGAGGTCACAAGAGCGACGCTGCCGATGCCTGGGCACTGGCCGAGCAACTTCGGGTGAAAGCCAAAGGCACGTACGTCTTCAAGCCCACGACACAGTACCGGTCGTTGCGCGAAGCCGTACGCACCTACGGCATTGCCGTCAAGGACACGACGCGCGCGAAGAATCGCCTTCGCAGCCTGCTCAGAGCGCGAGGCATCCCCAAGCTCGACAAGTCGATCTACGACCCGGAGCGACGTCCAACTTGAATCCGCAAGCTGCCGGTAGCATATCGACGGCGAGCCGAGTGGCTCGGGCAACAGATCGATTCGAGGCTCGAGGCTCACCAGATCGCCGAGCGCTGGCTGAAGGAGGAGGCGAAGAAGTGTTCCGACGTGCGGCGACTCGAGACGTTGCCGGGACTCGGCCTCGTCAGAGCGGCCCAAGTCGTGGCTCTGGTAGTGAACCCGAGCGAGGGTCGCTGGCAACACGTGCAAAGCAATGTCCAGACACGCGGTCTCAATCGCAACTGCTGCTCGCAATTGAAAGCGGTGTTCAAGGGAGCCGCTGTGACGGTCATTGCCAAGCCCAATCTACTGCGCGAGCACTTCGAGCAGCTGCAAGCCAACGGCACAAAAATTCACTTGGCACGCTTGACTATCGCGCGCCGTATCGCCGCTGCGACGTTGGCGATCTGGAAAAAGAAGGAGGAATACGACCCGACCAAGCACCAGTCGATCAAACCGGCATAGTCGTTGCGACGTCGCTTGCGACGCACTCAGCGCAGTCGATCTCGTCGGTGCTTGATGCAGAGTTTCGAGGGGAAGTCTCCAGCAGCCAGCTGGCTCGTTTACACGCAGAATGAAAGCCCCATTTGCAGGTTAGACCCCCTCGGAGCATCAACTCGAACCTTGGCCTCTAAGGCCCCACTAGGAGGATGGTGCCCGCATTTTTGCCGAGCACAACACCCCGAGATCACCAGCAACGAGAACGACACCGCGCTCCGCGCCGCTTCGACACGTCATCCCGAGCTCGCCCACCTGTGTCGGCGTCCTACCGACCGCAACGTCATGCCGAGACTGAAGGCCAACCGTCCGTTCGCAAGACGAGGGCTTGGTCGGCCTACAGATCTGACCTTGACGAACGCCCCTCTAGGAGCTGGCTGCCGTGGCGTCGATCGGTACCGCTGCATCGCGCGCGCTCCGTGGTTACCTGCTCCATAGCAGGTGAACGTGCGCGGGCTTGGCTCGAGCCGCTCTGAGGCCCGCGCTCGAGGGTGGAGCTCATGGTCCGAGCCGAAGAATGCCGGGCTCATAGCGGAACCGCGCGACTCGCACGACGTAGCGCGCTCCTGGCGCCGGCGTGGCTGCCTGCTTTCGGGGCTTCAGAGCGGGCGAAGCTTGGGGAAGCCCGCTATTTCCGCTCCTCCGCCTCGGGCGCTGGCGCAGCGTCTGAACGCACGAAAGTGCATCGCGCGGACGATTTTTGTAGACGGGGTTGCGGGGCAAGGTCGCTCTTCGAAGCGTGCTCGCGTAGGCATGACGGCTTGCCGCGTCTCAGCTGCGCTGTGACCCGCGATCAGGAGCATCGATGACTTCGCACGCGTTCTGACTCGCGAAACGCGCTGCTGGCGCCTCTGAGGAGCTCGAAAATCGTCGTGTTATGGCAGAAGGATGTCACCGCTCTGCTCACTGCCTGACTCCGAGCTCGTGGCGCGTCTGCCCGCGCTCGTCCAAGCCGAACGCCATGCCATGCTCGATGTGATCGAGCACTTGGTCGAAATGGAGCGCCGTCGGCTCTACCTGCGCTTGTCCGTCTCGTCGCTGTACCGCTACTGCATCGATCGGCTCGGCTATGCCGAGGACGCCGCGCTCAAGCGCCACCGCGTCGCCCAGCTTGCGCTGCGCCTGCCCCAGGTGCTCGAAGAGCTCCGTGCCGGAACGATTCACCTGACCGGGCTATTTCTGCTCTCGCAGCACCTGACAGAAGACAACGCGGCGGCACTGCTCGGCGTGGCGCGCGGCAAGTCGCGGCGTCAGATTGAGGAGCTCATCGCGCGCTGGTTCCCGCGACCGGACGTGCCGCCCAGGCTCGAGCCCGTGAGCCCCGCAGCGGTGCAGCTGACGCTGGGAGCCACCCAGCCATCGATCGCTCAAGCGCATCCGGTTACCTGCTCCGGGGCAGGAGCTCCCTGCTCCAGGGCAGGTGAAGGGGTCCACTCGCGGCTCGAGCCCCTGTCGCCCGCGCGCTTGCGAGTGGAGTTTACGGCCCGAGCCGAGCTTTATGAGAAGCTCGAAAAGGCGCGCCAGCTCTTGAGCCACGCGCTTTCGAGCGGCGATCTGGGCGAGCTGTTCGAGCGGGCGCTCGATGCGCTCATCGAGCAAGAGACCCGCAAACGCTTCGGGGCGGGCAAGCCGCGGAAGCCGCGCCAGTTCAAGCCGGGCTCGCGTCATGTGCCCGTCGCGATCCGGCGCGCGGTGTGGGAGCGGGACCGAGCGCAGTGCACGTTCATCGATGGCGAGGGCCGCCGCTGTGCTGAGCAGCGCTTTCTGACGATCGAGCACCGAACGCCGTTTGCGCTCGCCGGTCCTCCGACGCTCGATAATCTTTGTCTGCTTTGTCGAGCGCACAATCTTGAAAATGCCCGGCAAGTCTTCGGCGAGTCGCACATCGAGGCGACGATCCGTGCCAGAACCCCAGCGTGCCGGACCGAGCCAGCGCCGGCCCGCAAGCAGCCGTTCGAGGCAGCGGGCAAGGTGCTTTCGTCTCTCGGCAGCCTCGGCTTTGGGCGCAGCGAGGCGCTCGCCGCCATCGGCCAAGCGCTCGGCAGTGAGCCAGGTCTCGATGTCGAGCAGCTCTTGCGACAGTGCCTGCTCTCGCTGGTGCCGAAAGCCAGCTGATCGACGCCACGGTAGCCTCCTGCCGTTCCGGGCTGTGATTGGGTGGGGGCTCGGCAGCACGATCAGCCGCCGCGCCAGCGCGAAATCCCCCTTTGTTTTCGCATGTTCGACATTATCGCCGCGATCTAGCCTCGACTTGGGCGATTTCACCTCGGAAATAGTAGGGCCCTTGCGAGTATCTACATGGTCGCGTGAGCGAGCAGACCACTCGAAATGTCCGGCGGCTCATGCGTACCCGAGCGCCGCAGGCGCCCGTCCCGCCGGTTTTCTCGTGGCTCGCGGCTTCCCTGACGATCGTGATCTTTCCTTCCAAGACCGCAAAGCTCGAGTCTAGCTCTATGCCAAAACTCCTTCCAGACGTTAAGGCCGCGCTTCGGGTTGGTCGTGACGTTCGGAGCCGACTTCGGCGGAGACGAGCTGGAAGCGGCCGTCGATTTTCTGGAACATGGCCACGCCGTGGCGAGCTTGGCGCATCTCGCGCAAGCCGAGCTGCAGGCTCGCCACCAGCTCGGCGTTGAGCCGGGCGTGGGTGCCCTCGACGTTGATCTCCACCGCCTCCATACGGAAGCGCAGCTTCTGCCCGTTGACTCGTGCGCGCTCCGCCGCCCTGACCAACGCGGCGCGACCCTGAAGCGGCTCGGCCAGGTCCGAAATGGTCACCGACACGTCTTCGACCGCGTACTCCTCGAGCGCCCGGGTAAGCTCGAGCGCGTCTTGGTTGGCGCCCTTGACGATGGCGTCGGCTGCCTCGCGCACCTTTTTCTCATCCGACGGGTAGAGCAGCAGAACCAGGGCGAGCAGCGCCACGAATCCGATCGCGACGAGCCGGATGTGCTTGGGGGCGAGCATCGCCCGGCAGCCTAGCTTATCTGCTGGCTAAAGCGCGCTGACTGCGTGCTATGAGCGCTCCGCGCCATGACCGAGCTCCTCATGCTCTACCTCAGCCGCTATTGGCGCGAGAATCTGGTCTCGTTCGGCTACCGCAGCACGCTGTACCCGCTATACTACGCGGCGCTATGCTGGCCGTTCGGGCTGGGCGCGCTCGACACGCGCATCCTGATTCTGTTCGGCCTGGTGCCGAGCGCACTGCTCGCGAACTTCCTGGCGGTGTCGTTCGAGCTCGACACCGATCTGACGAGCTCGCTGTTCGTGGTCAGCACCGTGGCCTTCTTGATCGGTGTGCTGCCGGCCTACGCCTGGCTCACAGCGCTGGCATGATCGAGGGAGAATCAACGGCAAGGCGGGAAGATTTCTGAGGGTTGCTAGGCACACGATTTCGAACGCAGCCGTGAACGTCACGAGCGTCGCCTCACGATTCGAACCCCAAATCTCTGGCCTTCCCGTCTTCCCGTTGCCTCGCTCGTATTGCGCGCCCAGAGCCGTTAGCGGCGGGGCATCAGCAGCTTGGCGACCAGACCGGTCCAGCCGGTTTGGTGGGAGGCGCCGACGCCGCGACCGCTGTCGCCGTGGAAGTATTCGTAAAACGGCACATAGTCGCGGAAATGCGGATCATTCTGCAAGAGAGCGCTGTCGCCCAGCACGGCGCGACGTCCCTGCTCGTCGCGCAGAAACAGCCGACACAGCCGGCGCGACAGCTCGTCGGCGATCTCGAGCAGCGTGAGGAAGCACCCCGAGCCGGTCGGGCACTCCACCTTGAAGTCGTCGCCGTAGTAGTGGTGAAACTTCTGCAAGCTCTCGATGATCAGGTAGTTGACCGGCATCCAGATCGGCCCGCGCCAGTTGGAGTTGCCACCGAACAGGCCTGACTCCGACTCTGCGGGCAGGTACTTGACCGCGAACGACTCACCATGAACATCGAGCCGGAACGGCTGCTCCAGGTGCTGCCGGGAAAGCGCGCGCACGCCGTAGTCGGACAAGAACTCCGTCTCGTCGAGCAGACGCTTCAAGAGCTTCTTCATGCGATGCCCACGCAGCAGTGACAAAAGGTGGCGCTCTTCCGTCGCCGTGTCCTGCCAGCGCGAGACCAGAGCTGCCAGATCCGGACGGTGCTCGAGAAACCAGCGCAGCCGGGCGTCGAAGCCCTTGAGCTTGTCCAGCAGCTCCGGATCCAGCACTTCCACCGCGAACAGCGGAATGAGCCCAACCATCGAACGAATGCGCAGCGGCAGCGCTGGGGAACCTGGCACGCACAGCACGTCGTAGAAGAACTTGTCCTCGTCGTCCCACAAGCCCTGCTCCTCACCACCGATGTGAGTCATCGCGTCCGCGATGTGCAGAAAATGCTCGAAGAACTTGCTGGCGATGTCCTCGTAGACCTCGTTGTGCTGGGCCAGCTCGAGCGCGATGCGCATCAGGTTCAGCGAATACATCGCGACCCAGGCGGTGCCATCGGCCTGGTTGATGAAGCCGCCGGTCGGCAAAGGCTTGCTGCGATCGAAGACGCCGATGTTGTCGAGGCCCAAGAACCCGCCTTGAAACACGTTGCGCCCCTCGACGTCCTTGCGGTTGACCCACCAGGTGAAGTTGAGCATCAACTTGTGAAAGATGCGCTCGAGGAACTTCAGGTCCCCGCGCCCGGTCTGCTTGCGATCGATCTGGTAAACACGCCAGGCCGCCCAGGCGTGCACGGGCGGATTCACGTCGCCAAACGCCCACTCGTACGCGGGCAATTGTCCGCTAGGATGCATGTACCACTCGCGCGTGAGCAGCACGAGCTGCTCCTTGGCGAACTCGGCGTCGATCAGCGCCAGCGGCAAGCAGTGAAAGGCCAGGTCCCACGCCGCGTACCAGGGGTATTCCCACGTGTCGGGCATGGAGATGACCTCGTCATTGACCAGGTGATCCCACTCGTGATTGCGAGCGTGCTTGCGCCCCGTCGGTGGCGGCGGTTGGCCCGGATCGCCGAGCAGCCAACGACGGAGGTCGTAGCCGTAGTACTGCTTGGACCAGATCATGCCCGCGAAGGCCTGGCGCTGAACCAGACGCGCGTCGGGGCTCTGAATGTCGGTTTGCAGCTCGGCGTAGAACGCGTCCGCCTCCTGCACACGTGACGTCCAAATCTGCTCGAAATCGCCGAAGGGCTCGCTGAGCTCGGCGTTGCTCAAGCGGTAGCGCAGCACCTGCTGCTCGCCTGGCGGAAGCTCGAGCCGATAGTGAGCCGCGACTTTGGTGCCATGCGCGGTTTGCGCCAGCGCCTCACGGCGACCGCCCACGACGTACTCATGGAACGCGTCCTTGAACGGGCCCTGCGCATCCAGCCCCCACAGCCGGCGCGCGTTGCTCTCATTTTCGGTAAAGAGCAGCTCCGCATCACCCTCGAAGTAGAGCTGAAACGTGGCGAGCGCATGGTGCGCGAGGCGCACGGTGCCAGGCGCGACGCCCAGCAGCTCGGGCCGCGGCAGCTCCGGCTCGAACGACCAGGTGTTGCGAAACCAGGCATGGGGCAAGACGCGCAAGCGCGCGGTTTCCGGGCCGCGGTTGTGCACCGTGATCTGGCACAGGATGTCGTTGGGCTCGGCCTTCGCGTACTCGATGAAGACGTCGAAGTAGCGGCCGCCGTCGAACACGCCCAGCTCGTGTAGCTCGAGCTCCGGCTCGAGCGCGTTTCGACCGTGCCTTACCAGCTTGGCGTAGGGGAACTCCGCCTGCGGGTACTTGTAGAGCATCTTCAAGTAGGAATGCGTCGGCGTCGCATCCAGGTAGAAGTACTGCTCCTTCACGTCCTCGCCATGATTGCCCTCGCCGTTGGTCAGACCGAACAGGCGCTCCTTCAGGATCGGATCGCGCTCGTTCCACAGCGCAACCGCGAGGCACAAGCGTTGACGGTGATCGCTCAGCCCGCCCAGGCCGTCCTCGCCCCAGCGGTACGCACGACTGCGCGCGTGGTCGTGCGGGAAGTAGTCCCAGGCGTTGCCGCCGGCGCTGTAGTCCTCACGCACGGTGCCCCATTGCCGCTCCGAAAGGTACGGCCCGAAGCGACGCCACGGCGAGTTGTAGGCGGCCGCCTCCCGCAGCCGTAGTGCCTCCACACTGCGCGCCTGGGGCGCGATCGAAAATCTCATGGACCTGATCGGCCACTCTAGCTGACTGCCACGCCCAGCGTCGCGCGAATCTGACCGAGCTCGGGGCTCACGGTGAAGCTCAACAGATCCGCCCGGCACTCGGCGTCGGCGGTGACGTGACCCCGCGGGAAACGTCGGTTCAGCGCCAACGCGAGCTCCAGGTTGCCACAGGCGGCCAGGGCTACGCGGCCCGCGACCAGCTCCGCGCCGCGCATGAACTGTGTCGCGCGGTCGAGCACGTCGTGACCGTTGAAGCGCTGCGCGGCCTGCTGCAGGGCGTCGCGCGACGCGCCCCGCACCTCGCGCTTGAGCCCGCTGGCGATGCGCTTGGCCTCGCCGTCGATGGCCCGCATGCTCACCGTGCCGCCCACCGCCAGTGCCGCCGAAATCAAATGCGAGAGCTCGCGCGCGGTGGGAAAGTAGCAGAGCGCTGATTCCTCCGGGCGAGCGAAGGCCAGCTCGCGCGCCCACAGGAAAACCAGCTCCGGCAAGCTGAAGCCGCTGCCGAGCGCGCGGCTGCAGGTCAGGGTAGGTTGCTCCGGACCCGGCGTGAGGCCGAGCGCGCCCGGCAAGTCGCCCAGAACGTAGAGCTCGGCGGCGGGCACGCACAGCAGGCGTGAGGCCCAGTGCAGCGTCTTGGCCAGCGTGGTGGTGCTCTTTTCGGGTTCTTGGCGCGCGTCTTCGGGCAGCTCGCGATCGCGGCGCTGGCGGCGCGCGTGCTGAAAACCGACGCTGGCGAGCGCCGGCGCGATAGCACGAAGTAGGGCCGTCGTGTCGGGCTCACGCGCACCGGCGCAGAGTCGCTCGTTCCAGTCGGCGTAGGTGAGCGTGGCCCGCACGGCCTGGAGGCCGTCGGGGCGATGCGCCGTGACGAGCAGAGCTTCGTTGATGTCCGCTTCACCGAGCGCGTCGAGGCAGAGGGCCGCCCGGTAGCTCGCATCGCGATCACCCTTGCGATCGAAGTGCTGGTAGAGAAAGCGATAACGTTCGGGATCCTCGGCGGCGTGAGCGGAGGCGAGCGTGGCCGCCGCGGCAGGCGCGGGGAACGTCGGCGGTCCAAGTGCGCGTGCCGGAGAGGCAGCAGGCGCCGCGGCAGGCGCGGCAGCGGGCGCGGGTGCAGCGACAGCGGGCGGCACGACCACCGCAGGCCCCTCGGCCCCTCGGCCCCTCGGTCCCTCGGCCCCTTTTTCGGGCGGCGGCAGCGGCGGTGGTGGCGGTGGCGGTGGCGGTGGCGGGGCCACGACGGCACGGCGCGGCGTCGTGTCGTCGGCGCCGGGGACGAGGATGAAGTTCGTCTTGCCGAGGAAGCAGCCGGCCGCCGGGATATCCGAGAACATCACCTCTTCGTCCTGCATCGCGCGAAACAGCGTCTCGGGCGTGAGCGCCTCTCGACTGCCGGTGTGCGCGTCGAGCAGCATCTGCACCAGGCCGGTGAACGCCGGCGGTCCCAGGCGGCGCCGGTGGTGATATGGCCGCGTGGCGATCAAGCTCGAAATGTTGGAGCTGCCGCCGCTCAACACGTTGCCCATGGCCCGTACGGCATCGAGCTCGGTGCCGAAGGTGCCCTCCGCCAGCCGAGCATCGATCATGACCAGGGCTTCGTCAGCCACGCCCGCCAGCAGGTGACGCAGCCGGTTGATGGTCAGGGGCGCCAGCTTGGGGCTGTCGAGCAAAAGTGCAGGACCGCGTTCCTCCGAAAGCACGGCATAGCCCCAAAAATAGAAGACCAGCGACGTGGGGCGCACGCGCAGGCTATGCACCAGATCTCCGATGCCCTCCGTCAGACCACGCTCGGCTGGAAAGGTGTGCACCTTGAACCCGGCGTCGGATTCCCCGAGACGCTTACCGAACAGCTCGACGTCGATCTCGGCGTTCGGAATCGGAGCAATTTGTTGGTTCTCCCCGTAGGAAGACGCGGCGACGATGGCGAGGCGCATATTCGGGAAGAGTCGGCGAAGTAGCTCAGCTGCCCACCTTGAGCCATGCCAAAGCCGCCGTCACCGGCAAATTCGCTCAATTTATTCAGGATTTTTCCAACCAGGAGGCCATTTTCGGCAAAGTAAAGGCGCATGTCCATCGAGCGCCTGACCGAGCTCATGTCGAGCTTTCGTCACCAAGTGGCTGCGGCCGGGTCTTCGGGATCCCAGAGTCCGCAGCTCGAGCCTCAACTGGCGCGCGAGCTGCTCGAGTCGATGCTGCTGGCGCGGCACCTCGACCTGGCGGCGCTCGAGCTGCGCGCGCGTGGCGCCGGCCACTACACGATCGGTAGCTCGGGCCACGAAGGCAATGTGGTGCTGGGTCGTCTCACGCGCATCAGCGACCCCTCGCTCGTCCACTATCGCAGCGCGGCGCTCCAGCTCGAGCGGGCGCGGCAGGTCCCGGACGTCGATGGCGTGCGTGACATCGCGCTATCGCTGGTGGCCTCGAGCGAAGAGCCGGTCAGCAGCGGGCGACACAAGCTGCTGGGCGGCAAGCCGCTCGGCATCATCCCGCAGACCAGCACCATCGCATCGCACCTGCCGCGCGCAGTCGGTCTGGCCTACGCACTGGGTTGGAAGAAGAGTCAGGGGCTGGGCCAGCAGCCGTCCGACGCCCTGGTTTTGTGCAGCTTCGGCGATGCCAGCATCAATCACAGCACGGCGCTCGGCGCGCTGAACGCCGCTGGCTGGGTCAGCCATCAGAGCTTGCCGCTGCCGCTGCTCTTCGTGTGCGAGGACAACGGGCTGGGCGTCAGCGTGCGCTCGCCCCCCGGCTGGGTCGAGACGCGGCTGCGCGCGCTACCACATCTCCGGTACTTCGCGGCCGACAGCCGCGACATCCTGGCGACTTACCAGGCCGCGCAGGCCGCCGTGGCGCATTGTCGCGGCACGCACCGTCCGGCCGTCTTGCACCTGACGTGCGTGCGCCTGCTCGGTCACGCGGGCAGCGACGTCGACGCCACCTACCGCTCGCGGCAGGAGCTGGCGCAGGCGGCCGAACGCGACCCGGTGCTGTGTGCGGCCCTCTCGTTCATTGCCAGCGGCGTGCTGACGTCCGAGCAGGTGCTGACGCTCGAAATGCAAGCGCGAGAGCGCGTGCAGAGCGAAGCTCAGAGGGCCGTCACGCGTCCGCGCCTGATCAGCCGAGCCCAGATCGCGGCCAGCCTGAGCCGGCCCATTCCCGCCGGATTTGCGGCCAAGCCGCGCGCTTCGGTGGGCCCGCCGGCGGAGCCCATGACGCTGGCGCAGGGCGTGAGCTTCGCGCTCCGCGAGATCATGAGCAGCGATCCGGGGGCGCTGCTCTTTGGCGAGGACGTGGCCAAGAAGGGCGGCGTATACGGCGCCACCAAGGGCCTGTTCGAGCAGCTCGGGCATGCGCGCGTTTTCAACACGCTGCTCGACGAACAGACGATTTTGGGACTGGCGCTCGGCGCCGCGACGCTCGGCCTGTATCCGCTGCCGGAGATCCAGTACCTGGCGTACCTGCACAACGCCGAAGATCAGCTGCGCGGCGAGGCGGCCACGTTCAGCTTCTTTTCGAGCGGCTTGCTCGAAAACCCGATGCTGTTGCGCATTGCAGGTCTGGCCTATCAGAAGGGCTTCGGCGGTCATTTTCACAACGACAACTCGCTCGGCGTGCTGCGCGACATTCCTGGCATCTCGCTGTGCGTGCCGGCTCGCGCGGATGACGCGATCGGCCTGTACCGCACTGCGCACGCGCTCGGGCGCTTGCACGGCCAGGTAGTGGTGTCGGTGGAGCCGATCGCGCTCTACCACCGCCGCGATCTGGAGCGTGACGGCGACGCGCACTGGCTCGCAGCGCCGCCCAGCGCGGGCGCGGAGTACGGGCGGGCGCGTGTCTACTCGCTGGAGTCCGCACCCAACCTGCTGCTCGTCACGTACGGCAACGGCGTGGCGATGTGCCTGCGAGCGCGCGCCCGGCTGCTCGAGGCCGGCATCTCCGCGCACGTGCTGGATCTGCGCTGGCTCGTGCCCCTGCCCTGGGACGACCTGGTGCGCGAGGCGAAGGCCGCGGGTCGCGCCCTGATCGTCGACGAAGCGCGTCACAGTGGCAACGTCAGCGAGGCGCTGCTCAGCGGGCTCTTGGAGCGCGCGCCCGGCGTGAAGACCGCGCGGGTGACGGCCGCGGACTGCTTCATCCCGCTCGGGGACGCAGCAGAGCTGGTGCTGGTTTCGGAAGCCGAGATCCTTCAGGCCGCCACGCAGCTCAGTCGCACTTGACGCCGAGCAGCTGAGCCGAACGCTGATAGGTCGAGAGCGGCAACGCACAGTTGGCCTCGGGAAGTTGCTTCAAGCCCAGGCAGCCCGCCTCCGACTGCGCGCCGGCGTTGGTCTTCTGCACGATCTTCCTGCAGCACTCGGCCGCCTTGGCGCATGCACCACCGACCGGCGATCCGGCGGAGTCGGTCGTGGCCGTGGGCGTGGTGGTCGGCGCGACAGGGTCGGTACCGGGCGGCGCGGTCGGGGGCGTGAGCGGCGCCGACAACGCGCTCGCGGCGGCCAGCGCGCTCTGCGCGGCTTTGTAGGTGAAGTAGTAGGCCACGCCCGCGCCGATCAGCGAGAGGAAGAACAGACCGCCGCAACCGATGCCCACCCACATGAGGGCGTTCGACTTTTTCGGGGGCGCGGCTGGCGCAGGGTAGCCGCCACCCGGCGGACCGTAGCCGGGCGGAGGCCCTGGCTGCGGACCGTAGCCCGGCGGTCCAGGCGGATAGCCGCCACCGGGCGGATAACCAGGCGGCGCCCCGCCACCGGGCGGATAGCCAGGCGGCGCGCCACCGCCGGGAGGATAACCGGGCGGCGCGCCACCCGGCGGCATGCCGCTGCCAGGAGGACCACCACCGTAGCCGCCATATCCGGAGCCGTGCTGGGACATCGAAAGCCATTGCTACCACCCCCCGGCCCGGGGCGGAACTGCTCGCCCTCGGCGCGGAACTCACGTACGAGATTTCGCCATGCGAGATCCCGCCGCTCTGCTCCTGGCCGCGATCGCCCTCTGGGCGCTGCCGCTCGACGCCCAGCCCAAGGCTGCGCCGCCCTTGAGCGGCAAAACCGAAGCCACCAAGCCGACCGCCGCCGCACCCGCAGCGCGACCGGACATCGCCTTCGAAAAGCTGACGCTACCGAACGGGCTCAGCGTGCTCTTGCATCGTGATGCTTCGCTGCCGCTCGTGGCCGTCAACATCTGGTACCACGTCGGACCGCGTAACGAAGCGCCCGGCCGCTCGGGGTTCGCGCACCTGTTCGAGCATTTGATGTTCGCCGGCTCACGCCATGTCGGGCGTGAGTTCGACACCCTGCTCGAAAGCGTAGGCGCGACCAACGTGAACGGCACGACCAGCTACGACCGCACCAACTATTACGAGACCGTGCCACGCGAGCAGCTGGAGCTCGTGCTTTGGATCGAGAGCGACCGCATGGGCTACCTGCTCGACGTGCTCGACCAGCAGCTGCTCGACGTGCAGCGCGACGTGGTCAAGAACGAGCGGCGTCAAAGCTACGAGAACCAACCCTACGGACCGAGCTACCTGGCCCTGCAAGAGGCGCTGTTTCCAGCCGGTCACCCCTATAACGGCGCCGTGATCGGCTCGATGGCAGACCTTTCGGCCGCGACGCTCGACGACGTGAAGGGCTTTTTCAAAGACTATTACGCCCCCAGCAACGCCACCTTGACCCTCGCGGGTGATTTCGAGCCCTCGAGCGTCAAGGCGCTGATCCAAAAGTACTTCGGCAGCATGCCTGATCGACCCAAGAAGCCTACGCCCGAGCTGAAGCTGCCTGCCCCGCGCTACGGTCGCTACGTGGTGGAGGAGCCGGTGGAGCTCGCGGAGGTGACCTTCGGCTACCGCACGCCTCCCGCTTACACGACCGACGACCCGATCGTGGACGTGACCATGGCCATCCTGGCCGGTGGCAAGGCAACGCGCCTGTACCAAACGCTGGTCGTCGAGAAGAAGCTGGCCTCGAACGTGAGCGCCAGTCAGGACTCGAACCAGCTGTCCGGTATCACCAGCATCAGCGCCACGGGTGCCACGGGCAAACCGATCGCCGAGATCGAAGCAGCTCTGGGCGAAGCGCTGGTCGCGCTCGAGAAGCAGGGCCCCACGCCAAGCGAGCTCGAGCGCGCCAAACGCAGTATTTTGGTCTCGACGCTCAAGAGCCTGGAGATGCTCAACGGTCATGGCGGTGAGTCGGGCCGGGCCGGCTTGCTGCAACGGTTCCAGCATTACACCGGTAACCCTGGCTATTTGCCGCGCTGGGTGGAGCAGATCGAGAAGGTCAGCGCGGCCGACGTACAGCGCGTACTGCGCGAGCACCTGACGCCGGGCAAGCGCGTCACGGTCGTGACTCAGCCGCGTGCCGCCGCCAAAGCGCCGGCCAGCGCCCAGGAGGCCAAGCCATGAGACACTGGCTGCCCCTCACCTTGTTATTGCTGCTCGGCTGCGGCGCGACCCCGGCTCCGAAAGCCGAAGCGCTACCGCCCCCCAAACCGAGCGCCGAGGCGGCGAAGATGCCGCCGGATCCGGAGCCGTGGCGCCAGCAGCGCCCGCCCGCCGGACAGGCCGGCAAGGTGGACTTCCCGGTTGCGCAGGAGGCCAAGCTGAAAAATGGCCTCAGCGTGCTCACCGTGCACAAGCCCACGCCAGTCGCCTCGATTTCGCTGGTGCTGCGGCACGGCGCGGCCGCTTGCCTCCCCGGCAAGAGCGGCCTGGCGGCGCTCACGGCGCGCATGCTCACCGAGGGCACGCGCAAGCACCCGGGCGTCAAGCTCGCCGAGGCCATCGAGCAACTGGGCACCCGCCTCGACGAGGAGGCCAGCCGTGACACCAGCTCGCTGTCGCTGGCAGTCCTGACCGCGGATCTGGATCGCGCGCTCGAGCTGCTCGGTGAGATCGTGCAAGAACCGGGCTTTCTGCCGGCTGATTTCGAGCGGGTGCAGAAGGAGTGGCTCGATGGCCTGCGCGCCGAGAGGCAAGAGCCGGCGCGTCTGGCATCCCTCGCCGGCTTGCGAGCGCTACTGGGGGCACCGCACGGTAGCCCGGTGAGCGGCAGCGCCGCCGACGTGCAGAAGCTCACGGTCAAAGACGTGGCCGACTTCCATCGCAAGGCCTACGGCGCCAGCGACGCTACCTTGATCGTGGTCGGTGACGTGCAGCTCGGGGCGGTCCAAACCAGCGCCGAGCGCGCCTTCAAGAAGCTCGGCAAAGCTCAGGTCGGGCTAGAGCAGGCCTTCACACCACCCGCCGCGCCCAAAGCCAAACAGGTGCTGCTCGTGGATCGACCGGGGGCGGTCCAGTCGGCCCTGTTCCTCGCGCAACGGCTGCCCAAGCGCAGCGAGCCCGGTTACGAGCAACGTGAGCTACTCACCACGCTCTTGGGCGGTCTGTTCACGTCGCGCCTGAATATGAACCTGCGTGAGAAGCACGCCTACACCTACGGCGCGCATGCCAAGGTCGTCGCGGGCGTTCATTGGGGCATGCTCTACGTGGCGACGCAGGTGCGCAGCGACGTCACCGCGGAAGCCTTGAAAGAGGCTTTGTCGGAGCTGAAGCTGATCAGGGATCCCAAGCTGGGCAAACCTATTAATAACGAGGAAATCGGGCGTGCCCGCGCCGACCTGGTGCAATCGCTCGGCGCCCGTCTGGAGCACGGCGTGCGCATCGGCAGCTCGCTTACCGAGCTCTGGCTGCATCAGCTGCCCGCCGACTACTACCGGCGCTATCCGGGTCTGCTCGCAGCCGAGAACGCCGACACGTTGACCCGCGCGGCGGCCGCGATCGATCCGGAGCATCTGGTGATGCTGATCGTCGGCGACAAGCAAGCGATCGAAGCGCCACTGCGCAAGCTCGGCTTCGAGGTGGTGACCGCACCGCCCGAGCTCAGCGAGTGAGCGGGCGAGCTACTTGGGCTTCTTGTTGCCCTCGACCGGCAGCTCGTCGATGCTGACCGAGGGCGGCTCGGCGCTCTCGGTTGCAAGCGGAGTCGGTGTCGGCGCTTGCAGCGCGGCCGACGGGAGCGGCGCCACACCGCTCTCGTCCTCGCGCGTCGCAAACAGCGCCACCAAGCCCCCCATCAGGAAAGCGGCCAGCCCCACCACCACCCAGAGCCAAAGCCCTGGACCGGCGGCCGCCTGCGCCATCTTCTGTTTGCGCAGCTCCATCTCGCGCCGAAGCTCGTCGATCTTGCGGCGGTCGCGGATAACCACCGTCTGTTCCTGGCGCTCGCGACGCTTGGACTCAACCTGGGCCGGTGCGGCCGGTGCCGGCGGCGGGCTGGAGCCTTGCGGGGGGTGGTCCGAGATCACGACGGAGCGGGCCTCCTCGGTCACCTGAGCGCGCGGCTTGGGCGCGTGAGCCCCCTGCTGCTGGGCAATGATCGCATCGTCGCCCAGCTCCTCGAGCTGCTCGAGCTCCTCGGGCTCGGCGCCCGGGCGCAGGTCTTTTCCACCTGAAGGATGCGGCGGGACCCGACTCACGCGGCCGTATATAGCGAGAAGCCCTGAGGAAGGCAAAGTGAGCCCAGGCCCACCACCCGCACAAGCCCGCGGCGTGATAACCTTCGAAACTTCGTGGCCTTCGAGGAGACGATCCTGGTCGTCGATGACGACGCGGTCAGTCGGCACGTCTTATGCCAGACGCTGACGGACGCGGGCCTCACGTGTTTCGCGTGCAACTCGGGCGCTGAGGGACTCAGCTATTTGGCTTCCCATGTGCCGCACGTCGTGCTGCTGGATCTGGTGATGCCGGAGCCCGATGGTTACGCGATCTTGCACCACATCCGCCAGACGCCACGCCTCGCGGAAGTGCCGGTCGTCGTACTGACCGCACTGGAATCGGACGACGAGATCGAGCGCGTTTTTGCCTCCGGTGCCGACGACTACGTGCACAAGCCGTTCCGGTCGGCGGAGCTCATCGCGCGACTCCGCGGCCAAATGCGCGTCCGTGAATACGTCGACCGCATCAGCCAGCGTGAGCGGCACCAGCAAACCGTGCTGGAGCTGACGCAGAAGCTGGCCTCGACCCTGGATATCCGCGACATCCTGTTCACGGTCGTGCAGCGCGTAGCGGAGGTCGCGCACGTCGACCGCTGCAGCATCGTGCTCTTCGCGGAGTCGGGCGACCTGGGCTACGTGCTGGCTACCAGCGACGACGAGCAACTGCGCGACCTGCCCATCGATCTGGGCAAGTACCCGGAGATCCGCGAGGTGTTTCGGACCGCGCGCGCCCTGGTCATCCGCGACGCGGCGCGCCACCCACTGTTCGAGGTGGTGCGCCAGCGCGAGACCGCACCCGGCTTCAACTCGCTGGCGCTGCTGCCGATCCTGCACGACCACGGTCCGATGGGCGTCTTGTTCCTGCGCTCCAAGGGGCGCGCGGCGTTTCACGCCTACGACCTGTCGCTGGTCACGACCGTGGCCAACGCCATGGCCATCGCGCTGCGCAACGCGCGCATTCTGCAATCGCTGCGCGCCGAAACCGAGAAGATCACCAGCGCGCGTCAGGAAGCCGAGCGGCGCGTACAGCTGTTCCGGCGCTATGCCGACTTCTTCGAGAGCGCGGCCGACGGTATGATCGTGATCGACCGCAGTGGTCAAATCCTGTTCGCCAACCCGCGCGCCCGCGAAATCATCGGCTACACCGAAACCGAGCTCACCGCGCTACGCATCACCGATCTGGTCACCAGCGGCGACCGCGATCGCGGCGACCGCATGTTGCGCGGTTTTTCCGACGGCATCTACCCGCGCGGCGTTGACCTGGACATCAGCGACAAGGGCGGCAAGGCGATCACCATCAACGTGAGCTTCAGCTCGGTGCTGCACGAGGATGACGCTGTTTTGTGCACCTTCCGGGACGTGACACTCGAGCGACAAACCGCGATCGAGCTGAAGCAAACCAAAGAATTCTTGGAGCGAGTGATCGACAGCTCCGTCGACGGCATCGTCTCGGCCAACCTGAACGGCACCGTGCTGCTCTTCAATCGCGCGGCCGCGCGCATCTTCGGTTATTCGCCGAGCGACGTGGTCGGCAAGATGCGCGTCGAGCGGCTCTATCCGCCAGGCGTGGCGCGCGATATCATGCGCAAGATTCGCGATCCGGAGCTCAGCGGCTACGGCCGGCTGGAGGATCATCGTGTCGACATGCTGGGCGCAGGCGGCGAGCAGATCCCGGTGACGCTCTCGGCGGCGCTGGTGCTCGACAACGGGCGTCCGATCGGCAGCGTCGGTATCTTCACCGACATCCGTGAGAAGCTGCGCATGCAGGAGCGCCTGGATCGCGCGCAAGAGGAGCTGCGTGGCCGTGAACGCATGGCGATCGTGGCGGAGCTGGCGGGCGCCGCCGCCCACGAGCTGAATCAGCCGCTGACCAGCGTGATCGGCTACGCCGAGCTATTGCGCCGCAAGCTGGACCACGACGCAACGCTGCAGAGCGCGGCAGCGGTGATCATCCGCGAATCGGAGCGCATGGCCGAGATCGTACGCAAAGTCGGCAAGATCACCAAGTACGAGACCAAGACCTACGTCGGAGGGGCAAAGATTCTGGATTTGGAGAAGGCCAGTGGCACCGAACCTGAGGCCAAGGACGTCTGACATGACGCGCAACCCCGACGGCATCACTCCCACGCCTGCCGGCGTCGACACGCCGGACGTGCGCGATACCAAGCCGGCGCCGTCCGGTACCAGGCGCACCTCGGAGGCGCCGATCGCAGAGCCTTGGCGCGACGTGCTGCTCCGAGTGTCCACCACGCTACCCATCGACATCGCGCCGGAAGACCTGGGGCGCATCTTCTTGGATGGTGTGTCACTTCTATTCCCAAGCTGTGCGCTCGGCATCTGTATCGTGCAAGCAGGACGAGCGGAGCCGGCGGTAGTGTATCGGTTGAGCCCGGGCATGCGCCGCGGGCCGGAGCGCGATCCGTCGCGGCTATTCCCGAGCTATGCCGAGGAGCGCATCTACGAGCTCGACGATGGCAGCGGCACCTCCGGCTCGACGTTCCACGTCGCGCGTGAGACCGTACAGGAGGCGTTCAGCCCGCTGCGCCGTGAAATGGCCGAGCAAGCCGCCAGCGTGCTGGGCGCGGCGCTGGGCCGAGTGCGCACCTACGGCCGCGCCGAAGAAAGCGTGCGCAACTTCCACCGCCTTCAGGCGCAGGTGATCCAGACCGAAAAGCTGGCCTCGCTGGGACAAATCGTGGCCGGCGTGGTGCACGAGCTGAACAACCCGCTGACCTCGATCATCGCCTACTCCGACTACCTGACCAAGAAGCTCGGCAAGGAGTCAGCAGCGGACCTGACCGAAGACGTGGAGCGCGTGCGACGTATCGGCGAGGCCGCCGAGCGCATCCTCAAGTTCACGCGTGATCTCGTGGCGTACGCGCGGCCTACGGGCGACGCGCGCGGACCGGTGCTGATCGACGAGGTGATCGAGCGGGCGCTGGTATTCTGCGAGCACGAATTCGCCGATGGCAGGGTCGACGTGCATCGCGATTTCTCCTCGCCTCTGCCGACGATCGCCGGCATCCCGGGACAACTGACCCAGGTGTTCGTAAATCTGTTCACCAACGCAGCGCACGCCATGGGTGAGGTCGGCGGTCAGCTGCGCGTCGTAGTGCGCAGCGCCGACTCCGGGCAGAGCCTGCGCATCGACGTCAGCGACACTGGCAACGGCATCCCCGCCGAAGCCATGCCCCAGATCTTCGAGCCCTTCTTCACCACCAAATCCGACGGCCGCGGCACCGGCCTCGGCCTGTCCATCGTGCGCGGCATCCTCGACGCCCACGGCGGCACTATCCAGGTCTCGAGCGCCACCGGCCAAGGCACCAGCTTCACCCTGACGTTGCCCGTCAACGGTTAGCGATTGGGTTCCTGCGAGGGTGACTGGCGTCAGCCGCAACACCCCTCTCGAACCCGCTTTTAGGGTTCGTGTTTGTTCAGCATTCATCAGATCGCGCCAGAGAGCACTGGCAGCGGCCACTTTTACGCGCTGAATATTGGTCAATATTCCGTGCTCGATAACGGTGCCCTAGGGCAGCAACGATGTGACGAATCATGAGCGTGTTTGAGCCCTAAGATGCAGCTCGAGAGCCCAGCAGCCTGGCTTGAAGACGAGGACCAGGATGCCGCGCTTGTAGCTTTGGCCGGCGACGATGAAGGATTGACCGCGCTGGGCCTTGACCTCGAGCAGCGGCTTGCTGGGGCGAGAGCTCCCCGTCCAGGTAGCGCAGGAGCAGCTCGCTATCGTCGCTCACGCGCTCGTGGCTCCCGCGCACTCCTCCGCATGGCAGTCCGCAAGCGCACGCTGCAGCTTCTTCCGCGCGTGAAATAGGCGGCTCATGATGGTCCCCTTCGAGACCTGCATGGCCTCGGCCATCTCTTCGTAGCTCATGCCCTCGACCTCGCGCATCAGAATGACCCCGCGGTGGTAGGGCGGCAGGACCTCCAGGGCGCGCTGAATGCGCTCCGAGAGCTGGCCACGTCGCACGACGTCGAACGGATCGGCTTCGTTGGCTTGCGGCACCAGGGCCGACTCGTTGTCGTCGCCCTCGAGCGCAAAGTGTAGCTCGGCCTCACGTCGTGACGGCTTGCGCATGAGATCGATCGAAAGATTGGTGACGATGCGGTAGAGCCAGGTGAAGAAGCTCGAGCCACCGTGAAACTGAGGCAGGCCCTTGTAAACTCGCAAGAACGCCTCTTGGGCGATCTCGCGCGCATCTTGCTCGTCACGCACCAGGCCCAGCGCGATCGCGAAAACCCGCCGTTGATGTCGCTCCACGAGCAAGCGAAACGCGCCGGTGTCGCCGGTCTGGGCGCGCACGATGAGCCGACGGTCCCGTTCGAATTCGTTGTCACGTTCCAGCCGGTTGGACGTGGGCTTATGCCCCCTATTCACCTCCCTGACACTTCGATCACGGGGGAGCTGTGACGTACGGGAAGCCGGCTCCGAATCCCCAAAAACCAGGCTCGGAGCAAGAATACTTTGCGACATCTTCCGTCGTCATACGGAAGGTCTACCGCAATTCTCCCCAGGCCCATCCCTAGCGGGATGGGTGCCTGGTTGCCGTTCCATCGGGGCGGCACACGCCGCCCCGCCCCGCTGAAGTGAATTCAGCGGGGCCCCACCCCACGCGCCTCGTCGCTGCCGCTCCTCGGAAAGCCCCGCGCGCTAGTTAGGGAAAGCCGTCGTCGCCGAGATCAGGTGGCTGCGTGGGCGCGTTGCGCTCGGGCAAGGCTTCCAGCTTCACCTGAAGATCGAACATGCGTCCGCCGCGGGCGACACGCAGCGTTATGGTCTTGCCTACACCGGCCAGGCTGGCCACCCAACGTAGGCGATCCGGACTCGGAAGCACCTCACCCTGGAACGAGAGGATGACGTCGTCGACTTTCAGCCCGGCCTTGTCAGCCGGGCCGCCCGGCACGACCACGCTCACCAGCACACCGGTCTCCTCTGGTAGCTTCAAGCGCTCGCGATCTTCTGGCATCAGCGGTGCCACCACCACGCCGATGGCGCTGCGCTTGACGGTGCCGTCGGCAAGTAGCCTGGGCAAGAGCTCCTTGATCATGTTGACCGGGATGGCAAAGCCGATGTTGTTGGCCTTGGCCCGGATCGCGGTGTTCATGCCGACCACGCGCCCGGCCATGTCCAGCAGTGGTCCGCCGGAGTTACCCGGGTTGATGCTGGCATCGGTCTGCAGGAAGTCGTAATAGCCCGACTCGTCGAGACCCTTGACGTCCTGAATGGTGCGGCCCTTCGCCGAGATGATGCCGGCGGAAACGGTGTGCGAGAGCGCGAAGGGATTACCGATGGCCACCACCCAGTCGCCGACTCGCACGGCTTCCGAGTCACCGAGCGGCAAGAACGGCAGGTTCTTTTCCTCCACCCGGATCACTGCCACGTCGGTGCGCGGGTCCCGCCCGACGATCGTAGCCTTGACCTGACGCTTGCGCCCGAACACCACGTAAACCTCGCTGGCGCCCTCGATCACGTGGTTATTGGTGATAATCAGGCCATTCGGATCGTAGACGAACGCGCTGCCCACGCCCTCTCCCACGACCTGCCGTCGGCCGGTGATGCCGCGCCGCTCTTGTAGCGTCTTCACGAACACCACCGCCGGGTCGGCCTTGGCCGCCAGCTCCGCGAAGCTGCTTGGCGTCTGCGCGCCCGGTGGCGCGACGACCTGCACCGGCGCGGTCACGATAGGCGCCCCCGTGACCGGGGAGGCACCGGACGGCAGAGCGCCCGGCGCAGGTCCGGCGGGCGCCGCGGGCCTCTTGCACGAGCCCAGAAGCAGAAGCAGCAGCGCCGCTAGCGCCAGCAATGCCCGAACGGAATGGCTCACTTGCCCTTGGAGACCTCGACGAAACGCATGCGCAGGTCGTAGATGGCTTGCGATAGCACGCGCTCTTCGTCGCCGGTCAGGTTGCCGCGCGTCTTGTCCTGAAGCATGGCCAAAAGGTCGATGGTCTGACGGGCCAGCGGCAGATTCTTCTCGCGCGTGCCGGTCGCGGGATCGGGAGCATCACCTAGGTGCAGCAAGGCCGAATGGCTCATCGAGACGATGAACGTGAGAAAGTCGATGGCGGGGAGCTCTTTGACCGCGGCCTGTTCGGCATAGGCGCGTTCGGCCGCGTCGTGCTCCCCGTTCTCGCTCACGCTTTGTCCCCCTCGGGTTTTTCCTTCTCCGCCTCGTCCTCGTCTTCATCCTCGTCGTCGTCTTCGTCGTCTTCGTCCTCTTCCTCGTCGTCCTCCGGTTCGACGACGGCAGCCTTGAGCTTGGCCTTGGGATCGAGCACCTCTTCGTCGTCGTCCTCTTCCTCGAACGGACGGATCGGAGCGGGACGCGCGGCCGGGGCGGGACGCGAGATGCGCGGACCGTCGATGGCGCGCTCGGACTCCTTCTGCAGCGCGGGCTGCTTTAGCTCGAGCACCACGGCTTTGTCTTCCACATCGAGCAGGGCGGAGTCTTGGCGCTCGACCTCGGCTTCGCTGAGCTGATTCTTGCGCAGGAGGCGATCGCGAACTCGAATGTCGTTCTTCAAGGTATCGGAGATGGGCATCGGGTCTTACCGTCGTCTGTCGGGTTCTGTAGCAAGCCGGTTGTTTGAGGGGTGGGGCCCCGAAACCTGAGGGTGGGGCCCCAGGAATTCACTTCCTGGGGCGGGAGCTGAGCTCCCGGAGAACAGTTCTAGGGAACCCATCCCGTAGGGATGGGACCTAGGGGTCCTTCTCGTAGCGCCGGGTCCCCCCCCGAAGCAAGCGGGCAGCGGGAATCAGCGGCGCTTCAGGGGCAGAATCCCCCGCAAGAGCCGCTTCCGCCGTCGAAATCTCCTCGGGTTCGGCGGGCCGTACCTCCAGGACCTCCACGTCGAAGCGCACTTTTTGGCCGGCTAGGGGATGGTTGCGGTCCAGGATAACGCTGTCCGGCGTCACTTCCAGCACGCGCAGCAGGACCGGACTGGTCGAGCCAGGGGGCCCGTCTTCCTCGTCAGCGTCGAACACGTCACCCTCGGCCACGTCGTCCGGAAACTCGTCGCGCCGCACTTCGAGCACCGCCTTGGGGTCGCGCTTGCCGAACGCTTCCTCGGCCTTGAGCGTGACCGACTTGCGCGCGCCTTGTGGTGTGCCCTCGAGCGCGTTCTCGAACGCAGGCAGCACCGCGGCATAACCGAAGACGAAAGCAATCTCGCTCGGCTCGTCCTCCACCGGCGCCCCCTCGGCATCGCAAACCACGACGCGAAGCCGAACCCACATCTCGGAACCGATTTGAAATTGAGTTGACGCGCGCCGGCTCAAACTGCGCTCCCTTCGAACGCCGTCGGATCCGGAGCCGCCAGCTCACCGCGCAGTGCGCTTTCTGCCACCACCCAAGGGCTCGCCAGGTACACTCGACCGGGACCGCTACGGCCCGGAAAGTTACGATTGATGGCGCTGACCGTGACTTGCTCGGGCGAGCTGGAAACGCCCGGGCCAGACGCGATGCACGCGCCGCACGCTGGCCCGAGCACTCTGGCGCCCGCCGATTCGAACAGCTCCAGGTAGCCGCGCGCTTCGGCGTAACGCCGCACCGAAAGCGAGCCCAACTGAATGAACAGCTCGACGCCCGACGCGACGCGACGGCCCCTGCGCAATCCCGCCGCTAGCACCGCTGCATAGGCGTCCATGTCCGTGGCCTTCGCGCCGGTGCACGAGCCTCCGTAGGCGATGTCGATGCGAGTCGAGCCGGCCTGAAGCACCTCGCGCAGCGGGCGTCCATTGCGTGGATCTCCCGGCGCGGCGAGCATCGGCTCGATGCGAGACAGATCGAGGCTCAAGGTCGCTGCATACTCCGCGTTGTCGTCGGACGCGAGCGCTGGGACGGCTGGCATCGCGCCACCACGCCGCGCCGCAAGCTCGCTGCGCGCGCGCTCGTCGAAGGCCACGATGCCGGTAAGCGCAGAGGCCTCGACCGACATGTTGGTCAGGGTGGCGCGCTCATCCAGGTTCAAGCTCTCGATACCCGGCCCGCAGAACTCGAGCACGCGGCCGTTGAATGCGCCCAAGCGCTGCTCGGACGAAGCCAACAGCGCCAGCATCACGTCCTTGGCGCAAGTGCCCGGCGCAAGCCGTCCCGAAAGCTCGACCTTGACGCTCTCCGGGACGCGCAAACGCACGTCGCGCGTGTAGAAGGCGTTGGCCATGTCGGTGCTACCGACCCCGAAAGCCAGCGCCCCCAGGGCACCCGCCGTGCAGGTGTGCGAATCGGTGCCCACGATCACGCCGCCGGGTCGGCCCAGCTCGTCGAGCACCACGTTGTGGCAAATGCCATAGCTCTGCGGGCCCTGCTCGGTCTGGATCTCATCGAACAACCGGATGCCATGACGCGCTGCGAAGCGCTCCTGGGCCGCTTTGAGCTCCAGCGCGTGATCGTAGAGCTTGAGCTCACGATGGCGCGGCGTGAGCGCCTGCTCGAGCAGAGTCAGGTGATCGCGGAACAGCACCAGACTCTCGGGGTGCGAGACGCGGGCGTCCTCGCCGAAGCCAGCGCGGAACAGCGAGCCTGCCATGGCGGTCACGTAGTCGTGCGAAAAGCGCAAGTCGGCCCGCACGAAGTACGCTTGGCCGGGCGCCACGGTCGTCACGCCAATCTGGGCTTTGGATCGGACCACACGGCTGGCGATGATCTTTTCGACCAAGGTCATGGGCCGCGGATGCAGGCTCACGGTCGCGCCCGCGACCTTGCCAGCCAAGCGCTGAGCGTTGTACGCGAACAGGCCACCGGCCAGCGCCACATCGTGCGCGATGCCATCCACGCCGCGCAGCAACTCCTCGATCTCGATGCGCTCGCCGCGCAACAACCTGGGCAGAAGCCCGAGATCAGTCGCCACGTGGATGCCCAGGTTCTGACAGTTCTGCAGGAAGATCTTCTCCACGCTGCGGCAAACGATCAGCTGAATGCCGGCCTCGCGTAGCGCGAAGGGCGCGGTCTCGCGCGACGAGCCGTAGCCAAAGCTGTCGCCTGCGACCAGCACCTGAAAGCCCCCTGAGGCGATCTCTCCGGCTTGCACGGCCCCACCCGCGAGGCCTACCAGACAATAACGGGCGAGCGTCGAGTCGAAGTAGTAGCAGGCCCAAGCCGGTGTGATCTCGTCCGTCGAAACTCGATCGCGGAGCGCGCCCGGCGCGTTACCGGAGGTGGGCCGAGGCCCACCGACCCCCGAGACGTGCGCCAAGTCCCGACCGCCGGCAGCGGGGTCGAGCTGGGCTCGTAACAGCTCGACCGACTGGCACAGCCATAGCACGCGTCCCGTCAGCGCAAAACCTTCGCTCAACGGGGAACCTTTCCGGAATGCATCAGCTCGAGTGTAGGCGACAAGCGCGTGATTGGGGTTGAGTTTGGCAGCCATTCGCGGGAAACGGAGGCGGATGACCACCTCCGTCCTGTCTCGTGGTTCGTCGGGGCCGGGGCCTCGGCGAGCTCGGCTTGCTGCACAGGTGGTCACCGTCACGCTGCTGCTTTGCCTTGCCGGCTGTCAGGGCAAGCGTGGCTCCACCGACAAAGCTTCGGGGCTGACGCCCAGCGCGCAGCCGGGCGCGAGCGCCACGCCTCACCGGCCAAAGCTGGAAGCCAAGGCGGGTGATCGCGCCGAGATCCCGGCGGGCACGCTGCGTTCGGGCAGCACGCCGGGCGACGCTGGGCGCGTGCCGGAGCTCGAGCCCAAAAATCAAGATGTCGAGCTCGGTCCCTACGGCATCGATCGTCTGCCGTATCCCAACGATCCGGCGCTAGCGGTGCTGCTCGGCAAGAGCCGCGACGAAGCGCGACGGCTGTGCGCCGAACGCAGCGCGCGCTTGTGCACCGAGCTCGAGTGGGAGCGAGCCTGCAAGGGACCGGATCAGGATCCGTATCCGTCCGGTGTGATCTGGGATCACAGCTGCACGACCGGCGCCAAGGCCTGCGCCAGCGGCTTCGACGTGCTCGGGCTCGGCACCACTGCGGCAGAATGGGTGTCGAACGACGTCGTCACCGCCGACGACAAGCGGCGCGCGCTGCTGCGCGGCGCGCGCAAGACCGCTCCCGCCACCGAGCATCGCTGCGCCGCCCGCCATCCGACCGAAGCGAGCACGTCCAGCCAGGACATCGGCTTTCGCTGCTGCCACGGTGCGCCGAATGCCGCCGTGGTCGGCGAGCCCAAGCAAGGCGCCATCTTCAGCAAGGCCAGGCTGACCGCCGAGGAGCTCGAGCAGGCCCTGGCCGCGGACCCCGCCGGCAAGGCGCTGGCTCGCGACATCAAGTTCTTCCGCGAGCCCGAAGGAGCGAGCACGGTCGTCACTCGCGGACCTGGGGACAAGAAGGGCTTCGACTTCACGGTCGCGCCGCTACTCTGGAGCCCGGCACCCGGCGCGGAAATCCTATTGGTTGCGGCGCGCTCGGGTGAATCCACCTCGTTCGTTGCCGCCTTCCATGTCCTGCCCGGCGGCAAATACCGGCTGGCTTCGACGTTCACGCTCCAAGGCGAGCCTGGCCCCGTCGCGCTCGCCTACAGCCCCGACATCAAGCCGCGCGTCCATTTTTCCACGTGTTGGGGTTGCCCGGGTGAGACGGGCAAGGCGTTATTTCGGAAGCCAGAGACGGTGGTTATCGTTCAGCCCTAGGTTCTTGGTCTCCAGGGGCCTTGGTTTCAGGGTCCTAGTTTCCTCCGCACTTCGCATATTGCGCCCTGCGTACTTCGCGACCTGATGCGCGATAGGCGCCCGGCCGCAGGGTCCTATTCCCCTCCGCCCTCCGCTTATTGCCTCCTGCGTACCTCGTGACCGGACGCGCGATCGGCGCCCGGCCTCGCCGAGCTTGTCCCGGGTATTCTCTCAATCGCGGATCGTGATCTGATCCTGCCAAGGTCGGTTGAGGGGGTTCTGGCTCGCGCGGTGCGCGAGCTGCACATCGGTCAGCAAACGCACGTCTAGGGGGAGAGCACCGCTAGGCTTGCTCAACTGACAACTGACAACTGACAACTGACAACTGACAACTGACAACTGACAACTCTCGTCACTCTTCGAGCTGCTGCGCCAAATAATTCTCACGGCCGATGTCCGCGAGCTGATGCAGCTGCGCCTCCAGCCAGTCGATGGCGTCCTCTTCATCGGTCAGGATGTGCTCGACCAGCTCGCGCGTTCCGCCGTCGTTCTTGCTGAGGCACAGCTGAATGACGCGATTCAAGCGCGTCACCGCCTCGAGCTCCAGGGTCAGATCGAGCTTGTGCATCTCGATCGGCTCTTCACCCACTCGCACTGGTGACAAGCGTTGCATGTTGGGCACGCCGCCCAGATACAAGATGCGCTCAATCACCTGGTCGGCATGCTTCATTTCCTCGATCGACTCTTCGTGCTTCTTCTTGGCCAGGCGCTTGTAGCCCCAGTTCTCACACATCTTGTAGTGGATGAAGTACTGGTTGATGGCCGTAAGCTCGGAGGTCAGGATCTCGTTCAGAGCATCTACGACTTCGGTATCGCCTCGCATGGCAGCCGAAGCTAACACAGCGGGGCGTCTAAGATGCGCGATCCGACGCACCAAACTTTTGAAAGATCGCGGACTTACGAAATGACTTTGACAATCACTTTCAACAAGCTACCCTGATTTTCAGCCGCGCATGATCGTTTGCCACTGCCACGGCGTCACCGACCGCGAAATCCGAGCCAGCGTTCACGGCGGCGCTCACACATGTGCGGAGGTCGCCCGCGACTGTGGGGCCGGCGCGGGTTGTGGGGGTTGCGCGTCACTGGTGAGCGAGATCGTGCAGGGTGAGCGTCGTCGGCTCTCGGTCCTGCCCACTTTACGTTCGGACGCTCCTGCCCCAGGTAGTGCAGGCGCATGCCAGCGCTCTTACGCTTCTTCGACAGGGCTTTCGGCCGGTACACCCTGACGAGCGCGCTCGCTACGGGCAGCGACTTTGCGCTTGCCACGTCGCTCCACACGCTCGGCGTCAGCGCCGGGCTCGCCACCTTCCTCGGCTGCACGCTCGGCGGCAGCATCGCCTTCGCAGTCGGGCGCGGTTGGACGTTTCAGGCCGGTTCCGCGCCAGCCTTGCCGCAGCTCTCGCGCTTCTTGCTCGTCTGGGGGACGAGCGCACTGCTCAACTCATCGGGCGTCCCGGCCGTATTGCGTCTCGTCGGCTCGTTCCCGCTGGTCTGGGTCCTGGTGCGCGGCGGCGTTTACCTCGGCTGGAACTACCCGCTTTCGCGCTGGTTCGTGTTCCGAGGCAAGCCGAGGGTCGAGCTCAGCGCGCTGTGATGCGCAGCTCCAGGCACGCCTCCTGCACAGCTCGACAGCGCACGTCGCTGCCGGCAATGCGCGCGGCGATCTTCGCAGCGTAGAGGCCGAGGCCACGGCTGTAGCGTCCTCCCGAAACGTTCTTGGTCGCCAGCTGCCCCTCGGGCGTGAAGGCCTGCTCACGCACCTCTTGCGCGAGCGGAGCGCCGCTGTCGGTCACGCTGATCACCAGCTCGGCGTCCTCACGGTCAGCTCGCACCAGCACCTTGCCCGATTCGCCCGCGTGCTGGATGGCGTTGCGGATCAGGTTGGACAACGAGCGCAGCAGCATGTCTCGATTGGCAAGGCCTCGAAGCGTGCCGCTCGAGTCCATGTCCACGTCGAGCGCAACGCGGTAGCTCTCGGCAAAGCGGCGCGACTTCTGACCGGCCTCGCGCAGCAGCTCGCGCAGCGGAAACTCCTGGCTATCGCGAGGCCTTTCGCCTTCCAGCGCCAACGCGAACAGCTCCAGGTTGTCGGTGATGTGACCGAGCGCATCGCTGGAGGCCGCCACGTCCTCCAGCGCCTCGCGCGCGTCGTTGTCGCCGGTGCCGAGCACGGAGCCCAAAAAGCTGACGTTGCTGTGGAGCGCGGACAGGGGATTGCGGAGATCGTGGGCGAAGAGCCCCAGCAGGCCACTGATCAGCTCCGGGCTGAGCTCGTCCTTCATCGGGCTCTACGAGAGAATGGGACCACGATCCTCGCAATCACGAGACAGCTGGTCGCCGCCCCGCTCAGTACGCTCCTACTATCTCACAACGTCGCCAAGAAATCGCGGAGCAGCTGACCCACCCGCTCCCGTTCCTCCAGGGGCAGGATGTGCGAGCCACCCGAGATCAGCTCGAGGCGTGCGCCCGGAATGGCTTCGGCCATCGCCACCGATACCTCGGGGGGCGTGAAGGTATCACGCGAGCCGGCCACTACCAAGGTAGGCACCCGGATCTGGGATAGAAGGTCCTGAGCGCTGTGCTCGCCGCTGGCCTGCAGCATGCGTGCAAATAGCGCGAAATCGACGTGGAGGGCGTGCTGAAAGTAAGGCTCGACGTCCTCGGCACGGATCTTTTTGGGATCGATGTCACCCGTCAGGATGCCGAGCTTGATCGCGGCCCGCACCGGCACCCGCGCCCAGAGCGCCCGCAACAAGCGTGGGTGCTTCGAACTAAAGTCCTGGATGTTCGGCAATACCGAGGACAGCACGTCGGTGCCCTTGAAGGTGTGCGTCACCCGGCCGAAGCTTCCGCACAGCAGCACCAGGGCGCGCACCCGTTCGGGCCGCGCCCGATATGCCTCCAAGCACACCTGCGTGCCCATCGAGTGACCGACCAGGACCACCTCGGGGTCCCCCAGCTGCTCGCGCACCGCGTTCATGTCGGCCGCGTGGGCCAGCACATCCACCTGATCCCGATCGACCGGTAGGCCGCTTCGGCCGTGCCCGCGGTAATGAAAATGCGCCACCGGCATGAGCTCGGCCAGCTCATCCCACAAGTAGCGATAGATGTAGCCGTCGCAGACTAGCCCGTCGCACAGCAACGCTGTCGGCGCCCGGAGCGCGTCAAAATATTCCGGCCTCGGCTGCGGGCCGGACCTTCGTCGGACGTAGAGGCGAGTACCGTCGCGCGCAAGCACGAACGACTCGGACTGGGGCGGCTCAGGTAGCGGCTTCGTCCTCGTCGTCACTGATATCGTTCACGCTCGGGATCTTCTTGATCTCGAGGCGGGCCATCTTCCACGCGCGCTGCACGACCCAAGACAAGGAACGGTCGAGCCGTGCTGCCTCGTCCTTGATCTCCTGCAGCATGGCCTCAGGAAAATACAAGCTTTGCTTGCGCTTATCGCTACCGGCACTCTTGTTGGATTCGTTGTCGGCCACGCATTACCCTCGAGTCGTGTAGGGGGGTGTCGCCAGACACCTTCAGGAGACTCGAACCTTACCACTACCACCCACAGACCCAGAGAATCAATAGGCTTCGGCCAGCGCGCGGTCGGGCCTGGCGCTTGTATAAGCCTTGATTTGCGGCGGAAGAGGGCCGAACACTCCGGCCTATGTCTTTTTTTTGCGTGGGCCGCGGTCGCTACCTCCTCCAGCTCGGGCTCGCAGCGCTCGCGGGCGCGGCGGTCGCGACGGTGCTCGCCCACACACCCGAGGCGCAGGCCAAAACCGAGTGGGACAACCCCTACTTCCCGTTCGAGCAGCTCGGCCGCGTGCTGGCTTGGGTCGAAAACGAGTACGTGGATCCCGTTGAGCGGAGGCGGCTCCTCGAAGGTGCCGTGAAGGGCATGGTCGCTGAGCTCGATCCGCACTCGGCGTACCTACCGGCTGAAGACTACGGCATCTTTCAGGCCGATACCGAAGGGCACTTCGGAGGCATCGGCGTCGAGGTCGACTTCGGCGACGAGTACATCACCATCATCGCGCCGATCGAGGCCTCGCCGGCCGCGCTCGCCGGCATCAGGCCCGGCGATCGCATCCTGGCCATCGACAATCAAGCCGTGCGCGGCCGCAGCGCGCCGGAGCTGGTGCGCATGATGCGCGGCGAGCCCGGCACCAAAGTGCTGCTCACGGTGCGCCGCAAGGACCAGGATCAGCTGCTGTATTTCCGCCTGACACGTCAGATCATCAACGTGGCCAGCGTGGCCAGCAAGTCGCTCAAGGGCGGTGTCGCTTACCTGCGCATCAAGACCTTCCAGACCGGAACACACGCCGAGCTGCTCGAGAGCATCAAGAAGCTGCGCGAAGCCGCGCACGGGGAGCTCGGTGGTATCGTGCTCGACATGCGCAACAATCCGGGTGGATTGGTCAACGAGGCCACCGCGGTCGCGGACGAGTTTCTGTCGGGTGGAGTCATCTTCACCACGCGCCGCCGCGCTCGAATCGTCGACGACCTGCGCGCCGACGAGCTCGGGGCGCTCCGCCGCGGCCCGGTCGCGGTGCTGGTCAACGAGTACAGCGCCAGCGCAGCAGAGCTCGTGGCTGGGGCGCTGCAGGACAACCGGCGCGCGTCGGTGGTGGGCGCGCCCACCTTCGGCAAGGGCTCGGTGCAGACCATCGTGGATCTGCCGGGTGGCGCAGGCCTGCGGCTGACCACGCTACGCTACTACACGCCGAGCGGCAGGCCGATCCAAGCCCAGGGCGTCAAGCCGGACATCTTGGTGGGCGGCGCCAGCGCGGCGCTCGGCTATGGCGTGCTCAGGGAGCAGAATCTCGAGGGACACTTGCCGGCCGTGGAAGGCGGTCGTTCGCCCGTGACCACGCCGCCCGAGCCCCCCGAGGATCCGAAGACCGAGGCCCACGGCGGCGCCAGCGGCGAAGACGAGACCGATTTGGGGATGTCGCGCGACGTACCGACCGATCCGGAGACCGGCGTCGACGAGGCGCTCAAGATTGGCTACCGCATCGTCACCGGCACCTACAGCAAGTCGACGCCCAAGGCGCCCGCGCCGCCCAAGCGCTAGGGGGTTGTCCCTGAATTGCTGCTGCCCCCGTAAACGTGCCCGTGCCCGAAAAAGCTCCTCAGACCTGGTAATTGGGGAGTAGGCCTCACCTGCGCGCCCAGCTGGGCGCGGCGCGCGCGGGCGAAGCCCGCGCCACCAACCTGGGCCTACCAAACCCACGGATCTATTCGGTGTCTTACGGACCATCGGGCACGGGCACGTTTACGGGCACGCGCGGGCGATCCCAATTCAGGGACACGCTCTAGCCCCCGGCCGACGTCGCCCATGAAGAGCTACGCAGAAACGACACGGACGCCAGGAAAGTGCTCGGAAAGACGCTCGAAATCCCGTGGATCGCCCGTCACCACAATGGCATCATTCAGCGCCGCCGTTGCCATGACAATGGCGTCGATTGTCAACTTGCTCCCGCCGCCCTTCAAGTGAGCCAGTGCTACGCCAGCCGACTTCGTGGCATCCAGCGACGACGACACCTGCCCAGCAGCCAAAATCTCCTCCCACACGTCGGTCCGTCCCCGCCACCATTCAGCAATCACGGGCATCGGAATGATGACGCGCGCCTGTCCCATCCGAACCAGTTGCAGGAAGCGAGCTGCACGTGCCTTACCGCGCTCCGCTGAAATCAGCGCGCCGGTATCGAAAACGTACTGCTTGGTCACGCCACGCGCTTCTTCCGACGCCGCTTCTTCCAGGCAGCAGCTTCGACCTCAATTTCTGCCTGGATCTCCGCTGCCTCAGCTCGTGTGATCGGAGCAATGCGATGCCGGCGCAAATAGGCCCCGGCGGCCATGCGCCGCCGAGCGTCTTCGGCGAAGTCCGTGACGAGCGCGGAAAGGTTGCCCCCGTACTCATGGTTGGCGAGAGCGCGAAGCGCGCGCTTGGTTTTGGGATCGACCGAAACGGAAAATGTTTCGGTCGACCCGGAGCGTCGGGCTCGAGGTTTCATGCTGACTATGTAGCACAATCTCGCGCCGAAGCACCCACCGCCCAACTCATCCCTGCTGGCGCGTCGAAATTTCGTTGGGCGCGGCAGCCATCGCGGTGAGCAGCTCGCGGTTCATCTTGGCGATGAAGCCGATCGAGATGCCCTTGGGGCAGACGGCTTCACACTCCCCATGGCTCGTGCAATGGCCGAACTTTTCGGCGTCCATCTGCGCGACCATCTTGCGAGCGCGGTCGGCGCGCTCCGGCTCGCCTTGCGGCAGCAGGGCCAGGTGGGAGATCTTGGCAGCCGTAAAAAGCGCTGCCGATGCGTTGGGGCACGCCGCCACGCAAGCACCGCAGCCGATGCAGGTAGCGGCGTCGAAGGCCGCGTCGGAGTCGAGCTTGGCAATGGGCAGCGAATTGGCCTCCGGCGCGCTGCCGGTGCGGAGCGAGATGTAGCCGCCGGCCTGGATGATGCGGTCGAAGGCGCTGCGATCCACGACCAGATCACGGATGACCGGAAAGGCGCGGGCGCGCCAGGGCTCGATGGTGAGCTCAGCGCCGTCCTTGAAGCTGCGCATGTGGAGCTGACAGGTCGTGGTGCCGCGCTGCGGGCCGTGGGCCACGCCGTTGATCACCACGCCGCAAGCACCACAAATCCCTTCGCGGCAGTCGTGATCGAACGCGATGGGATCCTCACCCTTGGCGGCCAGCTCCTCGTTGACCACATCGAGCATCTCCAAAAACGACATATGGTCGCTGACGTTCCTGGCCTCGTAGCGCACCAGCTTGCCGGGCGCACCGCGGCTCTTTTGGCGCCAGACGTGCAGCACGAGGTTCATGGTTCGGGCCATCAGCGATACGACCTCTGGCTGGGGTGCACGTACTCGAAGCTCAGTGGCTCCTTGTGCAACTTGGGAGCAGCAAGATCGCCGGAGTACTCCCAGGCCGCGACGTACGAGAACTCGGCATCGTTGCGCTTGGCTTCGCCGTCCTCGGTTTGAAACTCCTCGCGGAAGTGACCGCCAGCCGACTCGTTTCTGTGCAGGGCGTCGCGACACATCAGCTCGGCAAACTCCAAGAAGTCGGCGACGCGCCCGGCGCGTTCCAGCGATTGGTTCAGCTCCTGCCCGGTGCCCAGCACCTTGAGATCCCGCCAGAACTGCTCGCGCAGCTCCGGGATCTTGGCCAGGGCCTTTTTCAAGCCGTTTTCATGGCGAGCCATGCCGCATTCGTCCCAGACCAGCGCGCCGAGCTCACGATGAAACGAGTCGGGGGTGCGGCTGCCCTTCACCGCGAGCAGCTGCAAGATGCGCTGCTCGACCTCGGTCACGGTTTGGCGCACCGCCGCGTGTTTCTCGTCGATGGCTGCAGCCTTGTTCGAAGCCAGGAAGTTACTCACCGTCACCGGCAGGATGAAGTAGCCGTCGGCCAGCCCCTGCATGAGCGCGCTGGCGCCAAGGCGGTTGGCGCCATGGTCGGAAAAATTCGCCTCGCCGCCCACGAACAGGCCGGGCAGGGTGCTGTGCAGATCGTAGTCCACCCACAAGCCCCCCATCGTGTAGTGGATGGCCGGGTACATGCGCATCGGCACGTCGTACGGGTTTTCTCCGGTGATGCGCTCGTACATCTGAAACAGGTTGTCGTAGCGCTCGGCCACGACCTGGCGACCGAGCCGCTTGATGGCATCGCCGAAGTCCAGGTACACGCCGCGCCGTACTCCGGCCACCTCTGGGCCGACGCCCCGCCCCTCGTCGCACATGTCCTTGGCGCGGCGCGAGGCGATGTCGCGCGGTACCAGGTTGCCGAAGCTCGGGTAGAGGCGCTCCAGGTAGTAGTCGCGCTGCGCTTCTGGAATTTTTGCCGGATCCTTGTGAAAGTCTTCAGGATTCTTGGGGACCCAGACGCGGCCGTCATTGCGCAGGGACTCGCTCATCAGGGTGAGCTTCGACTGGTAGTCGCCGCTCTGCGGGATGCAGGTCGGGTGGATCTGGGTGAAGCACGGATTGGCGAACAACGCGCCACGCCGGTGCGAGCGCCAGGAGGCCGTGGCGTTACAGCCCTTGGCATTGGTCGAGAGGTAAAAGACGTTGCCGTAGCCGCCCGTGCACAGCACCACCACGTCGCCCAGCTGCGCCGCCACCTTGCCAGTCGTGAGATCCCGCGTGACGATGCCGCGCGTGCGGCCGTCGACCACGATCAGATCGAGCATCTCGGTGCGCGGGTACATCTTGACCGTACCGGCGTCGATCTGGCGCTCGAGAGCCTGGTAGGCGCCGAGCAGCAGCTGTTGCCCCGTCTGTCCACGCGCGTAGAAAGTGCGCGCCACCTGCGCGCCGCCGAACGAGCGATTGGCGAGCAAGCCGCTGTACTCGCGCGCGAACGGCACACCCTGCGCGACGCACTGGTCGATGATGTTGACGCTCAGCTCAGCGAGTCGATAGACATTCGACTCGCGGGCCCGGAAGTCACCGCCTTTGACGGTGTCGTAGAACAGGCGGTAGGTGCTATCGCCGTCGTTCTGGTAGTTCTTGGCGGCGTTGATGCCGCCCTGTGCGGCGATGCTGTGGGCGCGGCGCGGGCTGTCTTGGTAGCAAAAACAGGCCACGTTGTAGCCCATTTCGCCGAAGGTCGCGGCGGCGGCGCCGCCCGCCAGGCCCGAGCCGACCACGATCACGCGGTACTTGCGGCGGTTGGCGGGGTTGACGAGCTTGCTCTGAAAGCGGTGATCACTCCAGCGGTTCTCGATCGGACCCGCGGGAGCGCGACTTAGAAGTTCCATGAGACCTACTGAATCAGGCCGAAGAAGACGCTGAGCGGCATCGCGATGTTGCCGGCCGTGACCAGGAAAGCGAAGGAGCGGGCGCCCAGGCGAGCGCGGTTGTTGTAGCGCGGGTGGTTCAGCC
>DATEDZ010000172.1:0-34235 GCA_035281385.1 Polyangiaceae bacterium | reverse complement strand
CGCTGCAGCGCGAGCCCGACGTACCGCCGGAGCTCGTGCGCTTGCCGCTCGCGGGCAGCCGGCTGGTGTCGCGCATGCTGTCGCGCGGCGTGCTGCGTCGCGCCGACGCCATCGGCAAGGTGACGGAGCTTCAGCTCAGTGCCGAGCAGCTCATCAGCGTGCCCGTCATGGTCCCGCTCGATCGCTGCCTGGACGTCAGCGTCGCGATCGAGGGCAATGCAGCGGGCGTCGAGCTGCGCGCGGTCGATAGCGACTCGGAGCTCGAGCTCGAAGCGGCGGTCGGTGAGGACGCGGCGAGCGCGCGGCTGTGCGCATTCAATCGCGGCAGTCGCGGCTCGCTCAATGTTCGGGTGGAGCTGCGAAGCGTCAGCGGGACGGCCAAGGCACTGCTGGCAACTCGCCTACTCAGCCCCTCCGAGTAGCAGCGCCGGATTCGGCCAGCTAGTCTTTAAACGTATCCTTGCACAAGGGTAACAACCACGAACACTACGACTTGCCGTTCTTGCTCGCCGGGAGCTGCGGTGGTCACTTCGCGACCGGTCGCTTCGTCGCCTACCAGGCCAGCGCTGCCGGTCACCCCCACAACAACCTGCTCGTCTCGCTCGCCAACGCCATCGGCACCGTTGAGACGACCTTTGGCGATCCCGAGCACTGCGCCGGGCCCCCGCCCCCCACCTGACCGTCTAGCCGGGCGAACGAGCAAAACAGGGAGGCGGGGAGACGGGGAGATCGAGCAAGTTCTCGTTCGTCGCGCCTGCGGCGCGCAGAAGCCTGGACGCTCTCGCCGGCGGCAGCGCGAACCCAAAAGCTCCCCTCTTTCCTGCCTCCCTGTTGCTTGGTCCGTGGTCCATTGACGCAGGGCGGCTTCGATCGCACGGGAAGCTTTCGATGAGCGCCGACATGAAGGAGCTGCACAAGCAGGCGGGCCTGTGGCTCGGCATCTCGCTCATCAGCTCGGTGGCGTGCGCCAGTTTGTGCCTGGGGGTGGGCGGCGGCGTGTTCTGCTACCTGTCGATGCAGGCGGCCGGTCACGGACTGATCGAGGACGCCGAAGACAAGCTCAAGTGGGGCAAGATTCTGACGCTGGTCGGGAGCGTCATCGGCATCCTATCCACGACCCTGTCCTTGATTTTCCGCGGGTAGCCAGCGTCTCACGTGAATCTGAACGAGCTCAACGAACCCCAGCGTGACGCGGTCAGCACCCTGGCAGGACCACTTTTGGTGCTAGCCGGCGCGGGCACGGGCAAGACGCGCGTCATCACGTACCGTATCGCCCGGCTGATCGAGAGCGGCATCACGCCGCATCGCATCCTGGCGGTCACGTTCACCAACAAGGCGGCGCGCGAAATGCGCGAGCGCGCGCAGCAGCTCTTGGGGCGCCGCAAGAAGGGCCAGAAACCGCCCGAGATATCGACTTTCCACTCCCTGTGCGTGCGCGTGCTGCGCCGCCATGCGCGTGTGCTCGGCTATCCGCCGGAATTTACCATCTACGACCGCGGTGACCAGGAAACGCTGGCCAGAAACGCTCTGCGCGACGTGCGGGTCGGCCACGAGACGCTGCGGCCCGGCGACTTGCTGGCCTTCATCGGTAACTGGAAGAGCCAGGGCGTGCGCGCAGACGTTGCGCTCGAGACGGCCACCAAGGACAAGGCCCAGCTGGCGGCCATGGCCTACGGCAAGTACCAGCAGGCGCTGCGCGCCGTCGGGGCCATGGACTTCGACGACTTGCTGCTTTGCACGGAGGAATTGTTCGTCAAGCACGCCGAGGCGCGCTTCGCAGAAGCCTCGCGCTTCGATCACTTACTGATCGATGAGTACCAGGACACCAATGGCCTGCAGTACCGCATCGTCAAGGCGCTGGCCGATCGACACCGCAACCTGTGCGTGGTCGGCGACGACGATCAGTCCATCTACGGCTGGCGCGGCGCGGAGGTCACCCACATCCTCGGCTTTCAGAAGGACTGGCCCGAAGCCAAGGTCGTGCGGCTCGAGGACAACTACCGCTCCAAGGCGCCGATTTTGGAGCTAGCCAACACGCTGATCGCGCACAACAGCACGCGGCATCAAAAAGTCCTGCGACCCTCGCGAGATGGCGGCATTCCCCCGAAAATCGTGCGTTTCGAGAACGAGGTCAAGGAAGCCGAAGAGGTCGTGCGCGACATCCGCCAGCGGCTGGACGTGACCGACGGGCCGCGCACCTCGCCCAACGACGTCGCGATCCTGTTTCGCACCAACGAGCAGCCGCGCGCGTTCGAGCTCGAGCTTCGGCGAGCGAAGGTACCGTACGTGCTGGTGGGCGGCTTGTCGTTTTACGACCGCAAAGAGGTGCGCGACGTGCTGGCGTACCTGCGCGTGCTGGCCAACCCCAACGACGAGGTGTCGCTGCTGCGCATCATCAACGTGCCGTCGCGCGGCATCGGCAGCGGCACCATCGAGACGCTGCTCGAGCACGCCGTCGAGGCGGGCCAGCCGCTCTGGCAGGTGCTGCCGACCGCGCTCGCTGAGATTCCACCCACCACGGCTCAGCGCATCAGCGACTTTTGCCGGCTGATCGATCACTACCGCGGCAAACTGACGGAGCAGCCGCTGCCAGACATGCTGAAGGAGCTGCTGGAAAAGATCGACTACCGTGCCGAGCTGACGCGCGCCTACAAAACACCGGCGGATGTGGAGGCGCGCTGCAGCAGCATCGAGGAGCTGATCAACGCCGCGGCGCTCTACAGCGAGCGCGCCAGCAATCCTTCTCTGCTGGGTTTCTTGGAGGAAGCGACGCTCGCGGACCGCGACGACCGTGACGAAGACGAGCAGCGACGCGCCCTGACCTTGATGACGCTGCACAGTGCCAAAGGGCTCGAGTTCCCCCACGTCTACCTGGTTGGCATGGAAGAAGGGCTTTTGCCGCACCAGCGTTCGGTGCTCGACCCAGGCGGTATCGAGGAGGAGCGCCGGCTCTGTTACGTCGGCGTCACGCGCGCCCAGGACACGCTGGTGCTGTCGTTCTGCCGCGAGCGCATGAAATGGGGCAAAGCGCGACCGTCCATCCCCAGCCGTTTCCTCATGGAAATGCGCGGCGAAACCGAGCGCGCCAAACGCGTCGCCGAAGCGTCAGCCGCCGTGGCCATCGAAGTGGCGAAGATGGCTCAGCGCGCCGAAGCCGCGGCAGCCGCGAAGAAGCCGGCGCGGCGCAAGCGCGCCTGACTAGTTGTCAGTTGTCAGAGGAGACCTCTGCTCGGAGAGCGTCACACCTTGGGCGCGCGAGCTGAAAGTCGAACGATTCAAGCAGGGCTCGATGGAATCTTTCGGCGCTCCTCAGCTGACAACTGACAACTGACAACTGGTAACCTCCCGCCATGACAACGACACTCGTCACAGGCGCCAACCGCGGTATCGGCTTCTCATTCGCCAAGCTCCTGAAGGAGCGCGGCGATCACGTGATCGCGACGTGCCGCCACGAAAGCTCGGAGCTTTCGAAGCTGGGGGTCGAGATTGCATCGGGTGTCGACGTGACGAGCGACAAGTCGGTCAATCTGCTGGCTGAAAAGCTCAAGGGGCGCTCGCTGGATCTGCTCATCAACAACGCCGGGCTGCTCAGTCACGAAGATCTGTCGCGTCTCGACTTTGCGGCGATTCAGCGGCAGATGGAGGTCAACGCCTACGGCCCTCTGCGCGTCACCGCCAAGCTCATGGCTTTGCTGGGCCAGGGCGCCAAAGTGGCTCTGATCACCAGCCGCATGGGCTCGATCGACGACAACAGCTCCGGCGGCTACTACGGCTACCGCATGTCGAAGACTGCCCTGAACGCGGCCGGCAAGTCGCTCGCCCACGATCTGGCGCCCAAGGGCGTCGCCGTCGCCATCCTGCACCCGGGTTACGTGAAGACTGAAATGACCGGCAACCAGGGCAACGTCGAGCCCGACGCCGCCGCGCGCGATCTCCTGAAGCGCATCGATGAGCTCACGCTGGAGACTTCGGGGACGTTCTGGCACGCCAATGGTGAAGTGCTGCCTTGGTAGTGGTTAGTGACTAGTGGTTAGTGGTTAGTGAGAGAACGCGAGCTGGATCCACTGCCCGCGATCGGCGGGGCCGCGGCAGGCCCAGAGCTCACGCCGGGCCGGAACGGCGATGATGCAGGCGTTGGTGGTCGTGCCCTGCTCGTCTTCGGTGTAGCGGTTGATGCTGTCCACGCCGTCGCTGCGGTCGCGCATCAAGACTCGCAGGCTCGCGACGTCTTGCAGCGCCCCGCGCAGCCACTGCTCGGCGCGCTGTAGGCGCTTCTGACTCGAGGCCGTCGGCGCTTCACCCTCGGCCCCGCGCATGATGTCGGCCAAGCAATGGTTGGTCCTGGCCAGCGGTCCCGTATCAGCGCGGCGCTCGATGACCGTGTCCGGATCGCACTCGAGCTCCAGCGCGCCCGCGCTATCTGCGAGCCAATAAGTATGCGCCGCCGCTCGGGGCGCTTCGCGAATGCTTAGCGCCGCCTCGCTCAAAGACTCCGCCCGAATCGCCCGGTGGAGCAGGCCCAGGTAACCGACACCCACGCGCGAGCGCCGGGTCTTGATGTTGGTGGTGCCAATGGCCACGCCGCGCGCATTCATCCCCGTCAGCGACAGCGCGCCCGCACACGTCACCGACCAGGTTTCCACGCCACTCGTGGGCCTACGATGCACCGCCACCACGAAGTCCAGATCGGTCGGATTCAGATCCCAGGTCTGGCCCACGATGACCTGCTTTTCGCGGGTCTGCGCCGCCGGCACCAGCAGCGACGTGCAGCCTTCGTCCGCCGCTGGCGCGGGCAGTAGCAGCACGTCGCGCACGTCGGTCATGTTCGTCGTGGCGTAGAGCTCCTGCGCCGTTACGCCGGCGGCTTCCGCAATCGCTGCCTGCTCGAGCGCCCCTTGGGGATCCCAGCTTTCGTAAGCCTGCCAACAGCGCACACCCGCGCTGCGAAACTGGTCCACGCTCGGCCCGCCACGCTCGCGCGAGTACTGCTCGAAGGCCTCGAGCCGCTGCGCGATGAACGCGACAATCCGCTCGCGCAGCGCCTCACCCTGCTGGTGACCCAGCGCGCGCGCATCACCCGAGCACTCGACGATCGGCAGCGAAAGCAAGCTCATGCTACCAGGGTAAGTGGCTGGCCCCGCCCCAGCTACGCCTTATCGCCGATTTGTGCCAGCTCTTCATCGAGCCGCTCATCGAGTGCGTCGCGCTTGGGCCCAGCGAACCCCGCGCCGGCTTCTTGGGCCTTACCGGGCTTCCGCTTCTTCGCGGCCTCCGCGCCAGCTCGGCTCCAGCGCTTCAGCATGAAATAAGCGCCGATTCCCGCGCCCAAAAATGCCAGTCCGAGCGTGTTGGCCACGCTGACCACCGGGCTCTTGTCCTGCACCGCCAGGATCTTCTGGCCGTAGCGCTGGATCAGCGAGGCCTCGATGGCGTCGGCGCTCTCACCGGCTTTGAGGCGTGTGCGGATCTCGCGGCGCAGGGCGTATGACGGCTCTGAGCCGTGAATGTCGATGGTCTGGTTCCAGCAGCAGGGCGCGATGATGCGCCCCTCGAGCCGCTTGGCGCCCTCCACGTACTCCTGCAGGTCCGCGGCGGGCTGCGCGCTCTGCGGGTGCTGCGCGTCGGCGAGCGCCACGGCGGACAACACCGAAAATGCAAGAGCCACACACAGGCTGACGAGCCGAACCGGCATGCGGCGAAGCCTACGCCTTCGGAAAGGCTGCCGCCAGCATGTCCGGGACGCGCTCCAGCTTGTCGCGCACTTTCCCGCGCTCGGCGCCTCGCGCTTTCTCGGCTGCGTCGATCTTTTGATACGCGGAGAAGCCGACGACTTGCACGCCGCGGGAGGCCAAAACCGCGGGAACGTCCAGGGTCAGCACCCGCCCACGCAACGCCTCGCGGTCGGCGAGCAGCAGGTCCACCGTCTCCTTCGAGTCGGCCTTGTTGGTGCCGATCAGCCCTGAAGGACCGCGCTTGATCCAGCCCGAGACGTAAAGGCCGGGTTGCAGCTCACCCGCCAAATTCGTAACGCGCCCGGAAGCGCTCGGGATGACGTTGCGCTTGGGGTCGAACGGCAGCCCCGGCATCGCCGCGCCGCGGTAGCCGACCGAGCGGATCACCAGGCCGGTCGCAAGCTCCCAGATCTTGCCGGTCGCTTCTGCCTTTGCATTCGCGCCGGTACCGACCAAACGATTGTCTTCGACGCGCAGCGTGCGCACCTGGCCGCGCTCACCCAAGATCTCGACTGGTGACGCCAGGAAGCGCAGCCGCAGCACGCGCGGCTTTTGCGCCGCGCCCGTGGCCGCGTTCTCCAGGTGCAGCCGCGCCAGGTACGCCAGGTTCTTGCGCGCCGGCGCCGGCAAGTCCGCTTCGTCGGCGAACGACACATCGCCATCCATCACCACACCGACGTTCGGCAGATCCGCAATGGCTTCGAGCTCACCCTGATCGAAAGCGGCTTGCGCCGGGCCGCGCCGGCCCAAAAGCACCACCTCGCGCACCGGGCTTTCGCGCAGCGCGCGCAGCGCCGCGTCCGAAATGTCCGTTTTGGCGAGCTCGTCTCGATCGTGGAGCAGGATGCGCGCCACATCGAGCGCCACGTTGCCCATCCCGACCACCACCGCACGCTCCGCGTTCAGTGAAAACTTCAGATCGACGAAATCTGGGTGCCCGTTGTACCAGCCGACGAACGACGTCGCCGGGAAGCTGCCCTCGAGCTGTTCGCCTGGAATGTCGAGCCGGCGATCGAGCGCGGCTCCATATGCCAACAGCACCGCGTGGTAGCCCGACAGCAGCTCTTCCACGGTCACGTCACGCCCGACCTCGATGTTGCCCAAGAAGCGGAAGCCCGGATGCTTCGCCGTCTTCTCGAATGCGGCTTGCACGCGCTTGATGCCTTGATGATCCGGCGCGACTCCAAAGCGGACGAGCCCGAACGGCACTGGCAAGCGCTCGAACAAATCGACTGACGCTGGCGGAGCCGAGCGCAGCAGCGCGTCCGCAGCGTAAAAACCGGCCGGACCGGATCCGACCACAGCAACCTTCAAGCCTTCTGGCTCGGGCATCATCCTCGCCGCGGGAGGGCGGCGTACAGTCAGGCTACACTGACGCCGGCCAGAAGGAAGCCATTGTAGCTGTACTTGACCCCTTCGGACCGGGAGCCTAAAGTTTCAAGAGTTTTTGAAATCTCAAACAGATGCCCGACACCACCGATAGCACTGTACTGCAAGCCGAGCTCGAAGTCGCCGACACGGTCGGTCGATTGATGGAGTTCTGGGGCTTCAAGCGCCCGATGGGTCGCATGTGGACGCTGCTGTACCTGTCGCCCCAGCCGCTCGGTGCCGCCGAAATCGGGGCGGAGCTCAAGATGAGCGCCGGCGCGGTCAGCATGGCGCTCGGCGAGCTGGTCAAGTGGGGCGCTGTGAAGAAGAGCTGGCGGCCGGGCGAGCGGCGCGACTTTTACGAAGCGGAGACCAGCATCGGCAAGCTGGTGCAGCGCGTGCTGCGCGAACGCGAGCTCACGCTGGTGCGCGAGTTCGCCGAGGCGCTCGGCCGAGCCGAAGCCGAGCTGCCGGCCAGCAAGGCGGGTGAGGCGGAGGCTCTGACCTTCAAGCGCGAGCGCTTGCAGCAGCTGCGGCAACTGTCGCAGCTCGGTGAGGGTCTGCTGCGCGCGCTCGTTTCCGGGCAAGCCATCGATCCGACGCCCTTCCTCGCCGCGCGCGAGAAGGCGTCGTGAGCCCGCGGGCGCCATGAGCTCCACCACGAAAGCTCAAGCTGCGGCCCGGGAAGGCTCGGGAGCGATGTTCGACGGCATCGCCGAGCGCTACGACTTCGTCAACCGCGTCATCTCGCTCGGCATCGATCAGAGCTGGCGCAAGAAGACGGTCCGAGCGCTCGAGCTTCGGCCCGGCGCACGCGTGCTCGACCTCGCAACCGGCACCGGCGACCTCGCGATCATGGTCGCAACCCTGCACCCGGGCGTGGCGGTAGTCGGCGTCGATCCGTCCGCCAAGATGCTCGAGGTCGGCCAAAAGAAACTGGTCGAAGCCGCCCTGAACGAGCGCGTGACGCTTTCGCTCGGCGACGCGCAAGCCCTGGAGTTTTTGGACGACAGCTTCGACGGCTCATGCATCGCTTTTGGCATTCGCAACGTCCCCGATCGCTTGCAGGGCCTGCGCGAGATGGCGCGCGTCACCAGGCCCGGCGGTCGCGTCGCGATCCTCGAGCTTTCGGAGCCGCGCGGCGGCGTCCTGGGACCACTCGCTCGATTTCACGTGCACAGCGTGGTGCCGACCATCGGCGCGCTGCTCTCGGGCAAGCGCGAGTACCACTACCTGCAGAAGTCGATCGCCGCGTTCCCACCCGCCGCCGAGCTCGAAGCCATGATGAGCGATGCGGGGCTACGGGTCGTCTCTTCGACGCCGCTCACGTTCGGAGTCTGCCACCTGTATGTCGGCGAGCCGTCCAGCTGAAGGGCAAAGCGCCGCACACCTCATCGGCGAATGGGCGCGGCTGATCTTTGCGACGCTGCGTGACGCAGGCGTGCGCGACGTGTGGGTCAGCCCTGGTTCTCGCTCCACGCCGTTTACCTGGGCCGCGCTGGACACCAAGGGCCTGATGGTGCGCTCGGTGGTCGACGAACGCTCGGCGGCCTTCCTGGCGCTCGGCCATGCGCGCGTCACCGGTCGTCCCAGTGCGCTACTCTGCACCTCCGGCACCGCGGCCGCCAACTACTTTCCGGCAGTCGTCGAAGCCTCGCAGTCCCACCTACCTCTCGTCGTCCTGACCGCGGATCGGCCGCTCGAGGTGCAGCACGCCAGTGCCTCCCAAACCATCGACCAGAGCAAACTTTACGGCGACTTCGCGCGCCGCTTTTACGACCTCGGCCTGCCCGACCGCGCCCCGAGCGCCCTCATTGGCCTGCGCCGCAGCGTCACCCAAGCGGTTGCCGAATCCCTCGGTCCCCTACCCGGCCCCGTCCACCTCAACCTGCGCGCTCGCAAGCCCCTCGAGCCGACCTCGCCGTCGAACGACACCGAACGCGCGCTCTCGGCCCAGATCAGCGACCTCATCGCGCGCCCCATCGCTCGCTACGCCCCCGTGGCTGGTTTGGCCAACGAAGCCATTCGCGCAGCGGCACGAACGCTGTCCGGCGCTGCTTCGGGCATCATCGCCGTTGGCCCGCTGCCGGCCTTCGGTCAAGATCTCGCCGAGCCCATAGCCCAGCTCTCGCGCCTCATCGGCTTCCCGATCTTCGCGGAAGCCGCAAGCCAGGTTCGCTTCGCCCTGACCGACCACGAGCTCGCTTTCCCCCTGTTCGACTGGTTGCTCTCTGCGCCATCCGTCGCCGAAAAACTCCGCCCCGAAGTTCTGCTCTGCCTCGGCCACACACTCACCTCCTCCGCCTTCGAACGCTGGGCGGCAAGCATCCCCCATCGCATCGTCCTCGCCGACCACGGCCTTCCCGACCCCCTCGGTACCGCCACCCTTGCCGCCAGCGGCAACCTGGCAGCCGCCCTTACCTCCCTCCTCAACCACCTCCACCCCCCACCCCCTCCCACCGCGAGCTCGACTTACATTTCGAATCCAAGTGCAACCGTGCAACCCCCGCCCAGCGCCCATGTCGCCTCCCACTTGGATTCAAAATCGAATCCAAGTGCAACCGCGCAAACCCCGCCCAGCGCCCATGTCGCCTCCCACTTGGATTCAAAATCGAATCCAAGTGCGACCGCGCAACCCCCGCGCAGCGGCCATGACGCCTCCCACTTGGATTCGAAATATGAGTCAAGGTTGAGTTGGAAACAGGGGCCCCTGGTGAGGGTCTTGATTGAGGCGCAAACCCAATGCCAGCGCCTGTTGGACGACGTTTTGCGTGAAAGCGGCGAAGGGTTACCGGAGGGGCTCGCGGTGAGAGCGGTCGTCGAAGCGATGCCGGCCGGGGCCGTGTTGGCATTGGGAAATAGTCTGCCCATCCGCGATGTCGACGCGTACGTGACCAGGGCGGCTCGCGTGTGCGTGGCGTCGCAGCGTGGCGCAAGCGGCATCGATGGGCTGGTGTCGGGAGCGATTGGCAGCGCGATCGGGAGTGGCGCGCCGACGGTGCTGCTCGTGGGCGACGTGAGCCTGCTGCACGATTTGGGTGGTTTGGCGTCGGCCAGCCTGGTCACGACGCCGCTCGTCATCGCAGTGATCGACAATGCAGGCGGGCGGATCTTCGATCAATTGCCGGTTCAGAGCTTGTACGGGGGAAAGCCCGAAGCGGCGCGGCTGTGGCTCACGCCGCCGCCGCGGGAGCTGTCGCACGCGGCCGCCTTGTTCGGCCTGGGGTACGCGGCGCCAGAAGGTCTAGAAGCGATCGGCGCCGCGGTCGCGGCAGCCCTGGCGGAGCCGCGCGTGACGCTCCTGCATCTTCGCGTCGCTCCCGAGAGCGCGGCCCAGCTGCGAAAGCGCGTGCTCGCGGCCCTGGCCTCGGGAAGCTGAATCGCCGTGCGTTACCTGCTGCTCCACGGTTTCACTGGCACGCCCGAGAGCTTCGGCTACCTCAGTCTGCCGGCGGGGTGCGCGGCTCCCGTGCTGGGCGGTCATCTGGGCACGCCGGTGCTCGGTGACTTCTGGCATGAAGTCGAGCGGCTGAGCTCGCTTGCGGAGGGTTGTGAAGGGCTGCTCGGCTATTCACTGGGCGGGCGATTGGCCCTTGGCCTGTTAGCGCGGCACCCGGCGCGCTTCGCGCATGCCTTGATCGTTTCGGCACAACCGGGTCTGGTGACCGCTGCCGAACGCGAAGCGCGCCGCGACAGCGATGCTGGCTTCGTCTGGCGCCTGCACGAGGAAGGGCTGAGCGGGTTCGTGGACGCCTGGCAAACCTTGCCGCTGTGGGCCTCACAGGGAGCATTGCCGGATGCGGTCAAGCAAGCCCAGCGCTCCCAGCGTTTGCGCCACACCGCCGAGGGACTGGCACACAGCCTGCTCCGGCACGGCCTGGCGGAAATGCCCGATTTGAGGCCGCAATTGGCCCACGTGTCGAGCCGAGTTGACCTCCTGGTCGGAGAGCGCGACGAAAAGTTCGTCACGCTGGGCCACGAGCTCGCGGCTCTCATGCCGGCCGCCCGTCTGACCGTCGCGGCCGGCGCTGGTCACAACCTACTTCTCGAACGACCAGAGCACTGCTGCCGGCTCTTGTTACAAGGAACCCCACTATGACGACCGTCGCCTGGAAAAGCCTGTCCGGATACGAAGACATCATCTACGAGAAATCCGCCGAGGGCATCGCCAAAATCACCATCAATCGCCCGCAGGTGCGCAACGCATTCCGGCCTCAGACCATCAAGGAGATGAGCCGCGCCTTCGACGATGCGCGCGACGACGAGAACGTCGGCGTCGTCATCTTGACCGGCGCCGGCAAGGATGCCTTCTGCTCCGGCGGCGATCAGAAGGTGCGCGGCGAAGGCGGCTACGTCGGTAAGGACGGCGTGGCGCGGCTCAATGTGCTGGATCTTCAGCGCCAGATCCGCACGCTGCCCAAGCCGGTCGTGGCCATGGTCGCTGGCTTTGCCATCGGCGGCGGTCACATCCTGCACCTGATTTGCGACTTGACGATTGCTGCCGACAACGCGCGCTTCGGCCAAACCGGGCCCAAGGTCGGAAGCTTCGACGGCGGTTACGGTTCCTCGTACCTGGCGCGCATCGTGGGGCAGAAGAAGGCGCGCGAGATCTGGTTCCTGTGCCGGCAGTACGACGCCAAGCAGGCGCTCGAGATGGGACTGGTCAACATGGTGGTGCCCTACGACCAGCTCGAGCCAGAGACCGTGAAGTGGTGCCGAGAGATTTTGGAGAATAGCCCGATGGCCCTGCGCTGCCTGAAGGCCGCGCTGAACGCCGACTGCGACGGTCAAGCGGGCCTGCAGGAGCTAGCCGGCAACGCCACGCTGCTCTTCTATCTCACCGAAGAAGGCAAGGAGGGCAAGAATGCCTTCCTCGAAAAACGCAAACCCAATTTCAAGAAATTCAAGCGTTACCCGTGAGCATGGCCGCGTCCGTTCAGCAGCCGCCAGGGCCGTCACCGAGCGCGCTTTCGAGCTGGCTGCTCGCCGCGCGGCCGAAGACGCTGAGCGCCGCCAGCGTGCCGGTCATGGTTGGGAGCGCCTGCGCGTTTTCGCTCGATGGACTGCGACCGGGACCGGCCTTGGCTGCGCTGTCGGGAGCGCTGCTGCTGCAGATCGGCGCCAACTTCGCCAACGACGTGTACGACTACGAAAAGGGCGCCGATACGGCGGAACGCCTGGGTCCGACGCGTGCGGTGCAGGCGGGGCTCGTCTCTGCCGCAGCCATGAAGCGCGGTATGTATTTGGTGTTCGCGTTGGCGCTCGTGATCGGCGCTTACCTCACCGCCGTCGCCGGTCCGGTGATCTTGGCCATCGGAGTGGCCTCCATCGTGTCGGCCGTCGCCTACACCGGCGGTCCCTACCCGCTCGGGTATAGCGGCCTCGGTGATCCGTTCGTCTTCCTATTTTTCGGCTTGGTTGCGGTATGCGGCACGGTGTTCGTGCAGCTCGGTAGCGTGCCGGTGCTCGCGGTATGGTGCTCGCTGCCGATCGGTGCGCTGGCGACCGCCATCCTGGTCGTCAACAACCTGCGCGATCACGAGACCGACGCGCGCGCCGGTAAGCGCACCCTGGCAGTGCGCTGGGGCCCGCGCGCGGTGAGGTTCGAATACGGCCTGCTGCTGGCGTTGGCTTATGCAGTTCCACTGTACTTGGCGACGAACCAGTCGCGCGGCCGCTTCGTGCTGCTGCCCCTGCTCACCTTGCCGCTGGCGCGCCGGCTGATGCGCGCCATCACCACCGAGACCGGTCGCGCCCTGAACGCGCGACTGGCCGGCACAGCCAAGCTGCTGCTGCTCTTCGGCGTGCTGTTTGCGGCAGGCATCGTGCTCGACCACGTTTTCTTCGCGCCGGCGCTCAGTCCCGTGGTTTTCGGGGCCCCTGGCCCAAAGGCCGCACGGCTGCCATGAAGCTCGAGCTGCGCCGCGTTTCGGTTCCGAGCTCCGGCGCTCTCGATGCCCGCCGCACGCTCGCCCGGCGCGAGAGTCTGCTGCTGCGACTCACCGACCGCGACGGGGAGCTCGGCCTGGGTGAAGCCTCACCGCTACCCCAGTACTCTCGGGACGAGCTCGATGACATCGAGCCGGCGCTTTCTGCGATCCCGATGGACGCGCTCGAAGCTGCGCTAGAGCAAGTGCCGGCTCGCGCGGCCTTGCGCGCGGTGTCGAGCCTGGTCAGCTTCGAGCTGCCATCGGCGCGCATGGCGCTCGAAACCGCGGCGCTCGACCTATTGGGAAACAAACAGGGCATCTCGTCCCCGCTGCTGCTCGGGGGACAAGCCGATGCCCAGCGGCCGATCTCGCTGCTGCTCGGCCCCGTGCTGGATCACACCAGGCGCGGCGGCACCATCGATGGCGCCGCCACGAAGCTGATCACGGCGACCATGGCGTCCGGGTTTCGGCACTTCAAGCTCAAGCTCGGAGCAAAGGACGCGCTCGCACGGGAGCTTGCGACTCTCGCCGCAGTGCGCCAGCGTTTTGGCTCCAGCATCAGCCTGCGCCTAGACGCCAACGGCCTGCTTTCGGCCGCAGACATCACGAGCGCCTGGGAGGCGCTGGAGCCGCTCGATATCGAGCTGTTCGAGGAACCAGGACCGGTCCCCGAGACTCTCATCGGACGCCTCCCGCTCGGACTCGACGAGTCACTGCAGGGCCTTTCGGAGGACGACGTCGAAGCCGCGATACGCAAGCTCAAGCCCCGCGCCCTGGTGCTCAAGCCGACGGCGCTCGGCGGCATCGATCACTGCTTTCGACTGGCCGAGCGCGCGCGCGGCCACGGCGTCGACGTCATCATCTCGCACTGCTTCGACGGGCCGCTGGCCTTTCGCGCCTGCGCCGCGCTCGCGCTCGCCCTGCCGCGCGGCCTGGCCCATGGGCTCGGCCCGCATTCGGTGCTTTCCGCTTGGAACGTCAAGAACCCGGCGCCAAAGGACGCAACGCTACAGGCCTGGCGCGAGCCGGGGCTCGGAAATCTCGGGAGCCCGTGGTGACGTGAGCTCGCTGTCGATCTTCGATGCGGCTCGTGAAGCGCCTCACGCGGTCGTGCTGATCGATACGGACACCGAGCTGACCTTTGCCGAAGTCGCGCGCCGCACGGCCCCACTCGCTGGCGCGCTGCTACGCGCTCGACCAACCCTGCTCGCGCTCACGCCGCGCGCCGATACCGGCAGCCTGCTCTGGCTGTATGCCGCGCTCGCCACCGCCACGCCGGTGCTCGCGCTGCATGCGCGGGCGACCGAAGTCGAACGCCGACACGCCATGGCGGTCGCGGGCGCCAGCCCGATTCCGGAGTCCGAGACCGAAGGGGTCGAGGGGTCGAGGGGTCGAGGGGTCGAAGGTCATTCCGAGACCGAGCTCTGGGGCTCGATCGAGCTTCCGCTGCCGCCCGCGTCCGATGGCACGCCGCTCGTGGTGATCCCAACGTCTGGATCGAGCGGCGTGCCGCGCCTGGTTGAGCTGAGCCGCGCCGCCTGGCTCGCGTCAGCGCGCGCTTCAGCCGATAACCTGGGCTGGGAGCCGGACGACCGCTGGCTGTTGTGCCTGCCGCTCAGTCACACCGGCGGTCTTTCGATCGTGATCCGCTGCCTGCTCGCTCGCAAACCGGTCCTGCTCTTCGAGCCAGGGCCCGCAGGCGCCCTGGAGCGACTCGACGAGCTGCAGCGGCTGCTCGAGCGGGCGACACTGGTCTCCCTCGTGCCGAGCCTGCTTTCGGCGCTGCTCGATGCCGGCTGGTCGCCGGCACCCGGGCTGCGCGCGGTGCTGCTCGGCGGAGCCGCCTGCCCGCCGGCGCTGGCCCGCCGCGCCCACGCCGCGCACGTGCCGCTCCTCACGAGCTACGGATTGACCGAGACGTGTGGTCAGGTCGTCACACGCCGCTACGCCGAGCGCCTCGAACCGCTACCGGAGCGCGATGGCTGCGCGAGCTCCGGTCACGCGCTTTTCGGCGTGGAGCTCACCCTGAAGGATGGATGCATCGCGCTTCGCGGAGCTTCGCTGCTATCTCGCTTCGTGGGCGAGCCGGCCCCCGCGCTCGATGCCGATGGCTGGCTCATCACGAGTGATCGCGCCGAGCTCGGAGCGAGCGGCGAGCTCTACGTGCGCGGCCGCGCCGACGACGTCATCATCACCGGGGGTGAGAACGTCGATCCTCTCGAGGTGGAGGCGGCGTTGCTCGAGCTGCCAGGCGTGGCGGCAGCGTGCGTGTTCGGCACAGAGTCCGCGCAATTTGGCCAGGTGGTGAGCGCGGTGCTGGTGACGAGCCGTGCCGAGCTCGCGAGCCCAGAAAACCTGGCTGAGCAGCTAGGTGACCGCCTGGCACGCCACAAGCTGCCGCGGCGTACGCTCTGCGCGGAGAGCTTACCGCTCACGGAAGCGGGTAAGGTCGACCGTCGCGCCTGCGCGGCACGCTGGGGTTGCCTGCTAGCCGGATCGCGGCGATAAATGGCGAAAGGTGCGAAAACAAGGGGGATTTTTCGCCCTGGCGCGGGGAAGGCGAATCTCGCTCAAATCAAGGCGCTTGGAGTCAGCGACGTCGTAGGCGCGCGGACTCCCAAGCTCATCATTCATCACATCTTCGCTTGGACCCACGCTGGGCGCAGTCTCGGGCCATGCGCGTTCTGCTCTGTCGTCTCGAGTCCCTGATTTTACAGGAAGCTAACTAAGCGCCCGCCCGCCGTCGCTCGGCGTTTCGCTCGCGTCTCGAACCCCAGAATTTCCTTCGATCTTCCCGCCTTCCCGTCTTCTTATTGCATCCCTCCCGTACAGCGCTGGGGGAACATCGACGTGCGAAACCCAGCTGGGCGCTGTAACTGGGCTTACCCCATGCCCAGCCGGCGCTTCATGGCGAAGGCGGCGTCGCTGACCCAGAAGCCGAGCATGTCGCCGAGCATCCGACGTGACGCAAGCGCGGCTGCGCTGTCGGCACCCGCCAGCTCGCCCTCGGCGCGCCTCAGGAAATCCGCCGCCGCCACCACGTCGTCGCACACGACAGCGGCCGCGCGCGTCGACGTCATGCGCGCCGCGAGCAGCCACTCTGCTACGTCCGCCGGTGGATCGCTCGCATAAGCCCGAGCCGCCTCCTCGATGGCACCGCGTCCGAGCCAGGGCATGGCCTTTGCCACTTTCCGCTGCAGCGAGCCCAGGTACTCCTCGTCGGGTGTGCCGGCGCCAAAGGATGGATCGACACCACGCGCCGCAGCGCCCAAGAGCAACCGCAGCTCTTCGGCGTCCAGCCGCTCGATAGCGGGCAGGCCGCGTGCCACGCTGGCGAAAGCGCGAGAAAGTGCGAACACGACGGACGGATCCGACAAGCCGGCCGCGCTGGCCGGCACCAGCACGCTCACCGGATCGGTGAGCTCGAGCTGCACGGGGCCGCTGCGAGCGCGGTGCACGTACAGATCGAAGCTTTCGACGCCGAACACCGCCGCCACGCGCTCGGCTACGCCTCGCAGCGGATGGCCGGATTTCTGCGAAATCTTGTCGCGCGACGAGAGCCCCCAGACGTCCAGATCGGGCGCATAGACCTTGCCGACGGCGTCGTCGAGCGCCACCAAAAGTTGCGTCGCGCTGCTATCCGAAGGGTTCACGTCGATGCTCGAAAGCTCTCCGCGATCCAGGCTACCCGGCGCTTGGCCCGCTGCGCGCACCACGCGCGACGACATGCTGGCAAGCTCCAGATCATTGCCGGCTCCGAGCGCGACGACCGCACCCACCGCGCACGTCGACTCGGCGCTACGCCCAACGGCTCGCCAAGCCTCGGCAAGCCCGCGGAACGCTTCGGGTCGCAGCACGTCGAACGAAAGCGCCCGGCGGTAGGCGATGGCCGCATCCGCGTAGCGCTGAGCGTCGAGCAGGCGTTTGGCGTAGGCGATCACGAGGTCCGGATCTCCGGGAGCGCCGGCCATGCCTTTCTCGAGGGCTTGCGCGGACTGAGCGGCTTGCCCCATGTCGTCGCCGAGCACCCGCGAAAGCTCGATGTAGATCGCGGTCACCTCGGCCCCCACCTGCGGGTGGGTGTCGATGTAGCTCTTGAGCGCGGACACGTAGCGCGCGTGGCTGGGCGGCTCGTTGCGCTTGACCTGATCGGCGGTCAGGGCTCGGAAGCGTTCCGCGGCATTACCGGACAGGCCGGCCAGCGACACCGCCTGCTCGTAAGCCTGGACCGCCGCCGCCTGCTGTCCACGTCCGCGCTCCAGATCCCCGAGCAAGATCAGCGCGTCGATCCGCTGGCTGAGCTCGGGTGACACGCGTACCAAGCGCGCCGCCAGCTCGGCGGCCTTATCACCGTGACCGCGCTGAAGCTCGATGCGCGCCAAGCGTGACAGCGCGAGCCGCGAGCCTGCATCGATCGCGAGCGCGGCGTTCAGGCTGCCGAGCGCACGCTCGGGATCGCCAAGCTGATCCTGAAGGATGACCGCCAGGCGCAAATGAATGTCCACCTTCAGCTCGTCGGAGGTCGCGTGCGTGAGCGCCTGCTTCAAGCGATCCACCGCCTCGGCCCACTGTTTGTCGCTGGCGTAGAGCTCGGCGAGCTTGACCAGCGTGCCGGCATGGCCGGGCACCAGATTCTGGGCGCGGTGCAGGGCCGAAAGCGCCGCCGGTACGTCCTTTTTGCGGTTGGCGTACAGATCCGACACCACGATCCAGAGCGACGCCACGCGCGTCGGTGCGCTGGCGGAGTTGGCGGCGTTGGTCAAGAGCGCGATCAGATCGTCGATGGCGCCTCGAGCCACGAGCAGCTCGGAGATTTTGGCGGCCGCTGCCTCGAAGTCGGGATTTTGTTCGAGCGCGCGGCGCAGCAAGCGCACCGAATTGTCCACCTCGCCGCGCTCCGCGCGCGCGATGGCACAGCGCACCAGCAGGCGCGCCGCGACGTCGCTGTCACCGGTGACGCGCGCTTCGTGATTGGCAGCTTCCTCGAGCAGTGTCGGATCGCCCGTGCGTTCGGCCAGGCGCGTGATGCCGCGCGCCGCCGATAGGCTCTCGGGATCGGCGGCGATCGCGCTCTGCCAGACCTCGAGCGCCGCTGGATCCGACCCGCGCTCGAGCGCCTCGGCCAGGCGCGTCAGGTGTGCGGCTTTGACTTCCGGATCTTCGGCGAGGCTCGCCTGCTTGGCATCGATGTGCGCGAGCAAGCTGGCATCGCCGCTCTCGAGCGCGATGCGCTCCAGGGCCGAGAGCGCCGCCTGGTCGTGCGGCGCCAGCTGCAAGATCGCAAAGTAGGCCGCCTTGCGTTCGTCCTCGGTGCCGACGCCCCTGGTCTCTTCCAGGCGGCCGAGCTCCGACAGCGCCGCAATGCGCGCGCTAGGCTCCGACAGCACGCGCGCCTCCGTAGCATAGACTTTGGACAGCGGCTCCCACATCGAGCGTTCCGCGTACAGCGACTCCAGGGTCAGGAGGGCGTCGATGTGCCCCGGATCCTTGGCCAGCACTGCCTCGAAGCACTCGATGGCCTTCTGAGCAGCGCCGAGCTCCGTCTGCCAGATCTCGCCGGCACGCAGCAGCGCCGCGATGGCAAGCTTCGGATCCCCGCTGGCCTCGGCTTCCTTGCCGAGCTCCTCGACCAGGCGTTTCCAGTCCTTGGCCTCGGTGAGCAAGCGCACACGCGCATCACGAGCCGGACGAAATTCGGGATCAGCGAGCAGCGCTCGGTCGTAGGCCACGAGCGCCTTGTCGTAAGCGTTCATGCGGTGCTCGAGCACCTCACCGAGCCGCATCGCCGCCCGCGCGATGGCCTTGGGATCGCTCTCGGCCGAAAGCTCGCTTTCAATCAGCTTGGCGATCTCTTCGAAATGATGCTTGTCACCCAGCTTGCGTTCGAGCGCGCGCCGCGCGGGCAGGTGATGAGGGTCAGCTTCCAAGGCGCGCCGATAGGCCGCGAGCGCCAGCTCGTCCTTGGCGATACGCAGCTCGTAGATTTCGCCGATCTTGTAGTCGAGGCGCGCCGACTCCGGACCGCGCGGCAGGCCGGAAAGCTCGGCTTGGTAGACGTGCACCAAGTCTTCCCAGCGACCCGCCCGAAAATATAGCCGACCCAGGCTGGCTAGCGCCGGCTGGAACTTCGGATCGAGCTCCAGCACACGGCGCTGCAGCCCGAGCGCGATGGCATCGTCCTTGAGATCATACTCGGCCACTTCACCCGCGCGGTGCAGCAGCATCAGCCGCTCTTTGGCGTCCCGCACCAACTTGGCCTCGACCTCGAGCGCCTCGGTCAGCTCGCGGTACAGGCCACCGCGCTCTGCCGCCCGCTGCGCTGCGTGCACCGCGCCCATGTGCGCCGGATCGATGCTCAGGATGCGGCGATACGCAGTCATGGCCGCTTGCGCGTCGCCCAGCGCGTCCTCGTGCACGCGACCGATCTTGAACAGGTAAGTGAGCTTGGTGTCGTTGTCGTGGGCGTGGTCGACCGCGCGCTCGTAGAGCTCGACCAGCTCCGCGTACTTCTTGGCGGCCGTGTACAGGCGCACCAGGGCCTTGAACGAGGCGGCGTAGCCGGGCACCACACCCAGGGCACGCGCGTGCTGAGCCAGGGCCAGCTCCGGCTTACCCAGCTCCTTCTCCATGATCTCGGCCATGCGCGCGTAGGCGTAGGCGCGGCGATGCGGATCGCGTGCCGCCTCCGCCTCACCCGCGCAGATCGCCAGCAGGCTTTCCCAGCTCTTGGTGCGGCCGTAGAGCCGCGACAGCGCCGCCAAGGCGGGCGCGTGAGCCCGATCGAAGCTGAGCGCCTTTTCGTACCAGGCCACGGCGGTGGTGTCGTCGTGCAGCTGATCTTCGAACAATTGTGCACCGCGCGTCAGATAGGCAATACGCTCGGCATCGGTACGCGCCAAGTCCGCCAAACGCTGAAGCACGTTGCTGAGCGCGGCGTGGTTTTGCATGACCTCGTAGGCGCGCGCCAGCGCTTCCAGCACCAAGCGATCATCGGGCACGACGCCGAGCGCGCGCTCGAGCGCGTGCGTACCCGCCTCCAGGTTGCCGAGCTTGTCGAGCTCGATACGACCAACGCGGTAGAGCGCCATCGCGCGCGCGCTCGTGTCGGTCACCTGCTCGGCCTCCCGCTCCAGCACGCCGACCAGATCACGCCAGCGCTGGTGCGAGTAGTGCAGGCGCTTCAGCGCGTGTACAGCGGCATCCGAGCGCGGATCCGCATCCAGCGCCGCTTGGTAAAGCTCTGCGGCCTGCCCGAGATTCTTGCGGCGCGACTCGGCAATGCGCGCTCGCTCGACCAGCAGCGCCGCTCGATGCCGGGTGTCGCTCTTCACGCCGGCAGCGGTTTGCTCGATCGAGCGATCCAGCGCGTCCCAAGCGCGCGCACCGAGCTCAGCGCGGCTCACCGCCTTGAGCAGGGCGCCGTCGCCTGGATTGAGCTCCAGGGCTGCCGCGAATGCCTCCCTGCCCTCGCGCCGCTGGCCCAGCCGATCCTCGAGCAGCCGCCCCTTTTCGTAGAGCAGCGCGGCGCGCGCCGGCGCGGCGCGGGTCGCGGCGATCTGCGCGTCGAACAGGGGCACCGCCGCTCCGAAGTCACCTTTACTGAGCAGCAGACGCCTGAGCGAGCGAATCGAGGGGACGTGACTGGCGTTGTCGACCAACGCCTTGCGGAAGTGTGCGATCGCGTCGTCGGGCCTGCCCAGCACCGACTCGCAGAGCCGGCCGCATTCGAAACGAATGCGCGCGCGCGCCGCTGCATGCGTCTTGCTCGGCAGCTGAAGCTCGGCGTGCTTCAGAAAGTCTTCGGCGCGCTGCGCTTCGCTCTCGGCCGGCGGCTTGACCTGCAAATCCGCGCGCACCATCGTCGTGGCGTCGATGGGCGGGGGCGGCCGCGCCTCCGGATGCAGAATGCGCGGCGCCGCTGCCTGGGCTTGCGGCAGAGCAGCACCCGCCGACGTGGGCGGCTTCGGGGCGGCAGCCGGCAGCTTCGGCGCCGGGGCCGCGGCGGGTCCGAAGCCGGGCTCCGCCTTGGCCTCGCCCGTCGTAGCCATCGGCGCTGCCGAAGGGACGCGAGCCGGCATCGACGGCGGGCGCGGCAACGCCTTGCGCATCGGCGGCACCGGAGGGCCCCCGGCGTCACCCGGAGACGACGCGGGGTCCACTCCGGGTGCAGCAGGCAGCCTCGAGCGCACCGGCGGCGGCGGCGGTTCTTTGGAGCGAATGGGCGGCGGCGTGCTCGTCTTGACGGGTCCGGGGCTCGCCGCGAGATTGCTGCGGCTCGGAGCTGGCGGTGGCGTGGAGCGGCCAGCCAGCGGTGGCGTGGAACGACCGCCACCCGGGCGGGGCACTGACCCGGTCGGTTTCTTGATCGATTCGCCTTCGTCTGCCATGGCCAGCGGCAGCGAGCTTAACACGCCTGACCGGCGGCTTGTCCCGACCGGAACTACCGGTAAGAAAACAGGAATCTGGGCCCAATTCCGTGGTCGGTTGGGGCCCGGCCAAAACCGGGCCCGTTATCAGTTTATCGGGGCAACCCCGGTTGATCTCCCGTTGTGAGTTGGGGCCCCGGCCCCAAGTTGACGTGCTATCACCCGCCGCCGTGTCCAACGCCCCTCGCCTGCTCGTGTTTCGTGGCGTGCGCGCGATCGACCCCGCACGCTCGCTCGACGCCGTCATGGACGTGACGATTGAAGGCGGAACCATCACGCGCGTCGGGCCGGGCGCCGCGAGCGCTGTAGTCGGGGCCGAAGGGGCGCGCGTCATCGATGGCGCGGGGCTGTGGCTGCTTCCCGCGTTCGTGGATCTGCACGCGCACCTGCGCGAGCCCGGTCAGGAGTACAAAGAAGAGATCAGTAGTGGTCTGAGCGCCGCCGCGGCGGGTGGCTACGCCCATGTCTGCGTCATGCCCAACACCAAACCGGTCAACGACACTCGCGCCGTGACCGAGCTGATGCTGCGCCGCGCCCAAGAACACGACGGGGCCGTCCTGCACCCCATCGCCGCCATCACCCTGGGTCAGCAGGGCAAGGACCTGACCGAAATGGCGGAGCTGCGCGAGGCCGGCATCGTGGGCGTCAGCGACGACGGCGTGTGCGTGATGAACAGCGCCGTCATGAGGCGCGCCCTGGAATACGCCAAAAACTTCGATATTCCGGTGATTCAGCACGCCGAGGATCACGAGCTGACTAGCGGCGCCGAAATGCACGAAGGTAGCGTCTCGGCGCGGCTCGGGCTGCGGGGCTGGCCGCGCGTCGCGGAGGACGTGATCATCGCGCGCGACGTGCTGCTCACCGAGTACACGGGAGCGCGCTACCATGCGGCCCATGTCTCCACGCTCGGCGCCGTGCGCATCCTGCGCGAGGCAAAATCGCGCAGCATCGACGCCAGCGCCGAAGTCACGCCTCACCACCTCCTGCTCACCGACGCAGCGGTGATTGGCTACGACACCGCCTGTAAGGTGAACCCGCCGCTGCGCGAGCCGGAGGACGTTGACGCCCTGCGCCGCGCGCTGGCCGATGGCACCATCGATGCCATCGCCACCGATCACGCGCCGCACTCCCCGCTCGAGAAGGATTGCGAGTTTTCAGAGGCTTCGCCGGGCATGATGGGCCTGGAGCTGTGCTTCGGCCTGCTGCTAGGCTTGGTCGGCGAGAGCGGCATCACGCTGGGGCGCCTGCTCGACGCGCTTTCGACGCGCCCGGCGCGTATCATCGGCATTGATGCGCCCAGCCTGCGCGAAGGCGCGCGCGCCGAGCTCACTCTGGTCGATCCCGGCGCACGTTACCTCGTAGCTGACATGAAGCTGCGTTCCAAGAGCCACAACACCCCGTTTCTGAAGCACGAGATGACGGCGAGGATTCTGATGACCCTAGCGCGAGGCAAGGTCGTGTACGACGGTCTGGGAGCAGGCGTGAGCTCATGACCCAGCGTCGCGCGTACCTAGCCCTGGCGGACGGGACGATCTTCGAAGGTCGCGCCCATGGCGCCGACGGCGCCACGACCGGGGAGGTGGTGTTCACGACCGGCATGACCGGCTACCAGGAGGTCCTGACCGATCCCTCGTACTGCGGGCAGATCGTGACCATGACCGCGCCGCAGATCGGCAACACCGGCATCAACTCGGAAGATCCGGAGAGCGTGGACGACAAACCGCAGGTCGCAGGCTTCGTGGTGCGCGACGCCAGCCCGGTCGTGTCGAGCTGGCGCGCACAGGAGAGCCTGGACGAGTACCTGGCGCGCCATGGCGTAGTGGCCATCAGCGACGTGGATACGCGGCGCCTCACGCGCTACCTGCGCGACAAGGGCTCGCAAAATGGCACGATCGGCACTGAGGCGCCGGCCACGCTGGTGGATCGAGCCAAAGCCGCGCCGAGCATGGAGGGTCTGGATCTGGTGGCGCGCGTCACGCCCGAAAGGCCCTACGAGTTCAACGAGTCACGCGGCAACCAGTGGCAGAGCGAAATGCGGGACGGCCACGAGGCGGCCTCGCGCCAGAAGCAAGACTACCGGGTCGTCGCCATCGACTACGGCGCCAAGCGCAACATCCTGCGCTGCCTGTGCGACGCCGGTTGCAAGGTGACGGCAGTGCCCGCGGGTACCAGCGCGGCCGAGATTCTGGCGCTCGAGCCGGACGGCGTCTTCTTGTCGAACGGCCCCGGAGATCCGGCGGCCCTACCCTACGCCGTCAAGACGATCCAGGAGCTGCTCGGCAAGCAGCCCATTTTCGGGATCTGCTTGGGCCACCAGCTGCTGGCGCGCGCGCTCGGCGGCCGCACTTACAAGCTGAAGTTCGGGCACCGCGGCCTGAATCAGCCGGTCAAGGATCTGACCACCGGACGCGTCGAGATCACCACGCAGAACCACGGCTTCGTGGTGGACGTGAAGTCGATCTCGGGTGTGGCCGAGACCACGCACCTGCACCTGAACGACGGCACCAGCGAGGGCCTGTCGGCCCCGGCGCACGAGGCCTTCAGCGTACAGTACCACCCAGAGGCTGCCGCCGGGCCGCACGATGCGCTCTACTTGTTCGATCGCTTTCGGCGCTTGATGGACGCTCGATGAGCAAGCGGACCATCCACTTCGTCAGCTTGGGGTGCCCGAAGAATCGCGTGGACAGCGAAGTCATGTTGGGGGTCGCGGAGCGCGCCGGCTACAGCCACGTCGCAGATCCCGAACGCGCCAACGTGATCGTGGTCAACACGTGTGGCTTCATCGACGCGGCGAAGCAGGAATCGATCGACACGATCCTGGCGCTCTCCGCGCACAAGGGCAACAGCTGCGAGAAGCTCGTGGTCTCGGGTTGCCTGAGCCAGCGTTATCCCGAGGAGCTCGCCCAAGATTTGCCCGAGGTCGATCACTTCCTGGGCTCGAGTGACATGCTCAAGCTCGAGACGGTGCTGAAGGGCAAGGCCGAACGCGTGCTGGTCGGTAACCCTGCGGACTGGCTGGTCAAGGCCAGCGATCCGCGCCGCATCTCGACGCGTGGACGCAGCGCTTACGTCAAGATCGCCGAGGGTTGTAGTCGCACTTGTGCGTTCTGCGTCATCCCCGAGCTGCGCGGCAAACAGCGCTCACGTCCGCCCGACGACGTGGTGACCGAGGTGCAGGAGCTGGCGGCGCGTGGTGTGCTGGAAGTGAACCTGGTCTCCCAGGACACCGTGGCCTACGGCCGCGACCTCGGGCGGCGTTCGTCGCTGGCAGCGCTGGTTCGGCGCATCGCCGACGTGCCGGGCCTGCATTGGGTGCGCCTGTTCTACCTGTACCCGGAGAAGCTCGACGACGAGCTGATCGAGCTCATCGCGTCGCATCCGAAGATCGTCAAGTACATCGACATGCCACTTCAGCATGCGGCAGACGGCATGCTGCGGCGCATGCGGCGCGGTCACGGCGGCAAGCGGCTGTACGACTTGGTCGAGCGCCTCCGCTCGCGCATCCCGGATCTGGTTTTCCGGACCGCGTTCATCGTCGGTCACCCCGGAGAGACCGAAGCGGAGCTCGAGGAGCTGCTCGACTTGATTCGCTTTGCACGGTTCGATCGCGTCGGCGTGTTCCAGTACTCGGACGAGCCGAGCGCGCGCGCCTTCGAGCTCGAGGACAAGGTAAAGCCCGCGGTCGCGGCCGCTCGAGCCCGAAAGCTGATGAGCGTGCAGCGCAAAATCAGCAAGCAGAAGCTGCAAGCGCTGGTCGGACAGGAGCTCGAGGTGCTGGTCGAGGGGCCGAGCGAGGATAGCGAGCTGGTGCTCGTGGGCCGGCACGCGGGACAGGCGCCGGATATCGACGGCGTGGTGTACCTGTCGGGAGGCCCGACCGGCATCGAGGCGCGACCGGGCGAGCTGCGGCGCGTGCGCATCGAGAGCGCGACCGACTACGATCTGCTCGGTGAGCTGACCAGCGAGGAGCCAATCGCGCTCCCGAAACCGCAGCGCACGCCGGCAAGCGCATCGCCGCTCTCGCACAAATCGAGCGACGGACGGCGCATCAGCCTGCGCCTGGTGTGAGCGGCGCGCTCCCGCTACCGAGCCGCAGGCACGATCACGCTCGTCGACGTGGACTCGTCGGTGCCCTGCGTGTACCAGACGTCGATGCGATCGCCTGCTTCGGCGCGGATCAAGAAGTCGTAACGCGAGTCGTCGCCCGTTACCTGCCCCGCGAGCAAATCGCTACTGCGATTCCAGGCGATGACCTCGGCCTGCGGCGCTGCCACGCCCTGGATGCGGGCGAAGCCATCTTCGTTGGGCGCGCTCACGTCCGGCTTGGCGGGCGGAGGCAGCGGCAGCGTCGGCGACAAACAGCCCGCCAGACAAAGCCCTGCTAGGACCAAGCCCAGCCGCCGCAGCGCGCGCACACGAGTCATCTCGCGTCGCAGTAGCACACCCCATGCCCGCCTCCTCCGTGACCCGACTCGGGATAAGCCTCGAGGGAGCATGGTTAAGTCTAGGTAAGAATTGGGAATCTTGGTGGGCGTGGGTCTTGGGAGGCTCGGGGTGTGCAACTGGGTTGATTGGGAGCGCCAACTTCGTTGCCAACGCGCAGCCGAGATGCCGCCGGATTATTGGGCCGTTTTGGTCGGAACTTGGTAGCCGCTGCGAGGATCGCCCCCATGCGCACGCCCTGGCAGCTCGAGCGCTTTCGCCCCTTGCTGAGGCCGGTGCCCCTGTTGGCGGTGGGATTCTGGTTCTTTCATTGGAACGACGGCGCCCCGCGCACGGCGCGCGCCGAAGCCGACGCGGTCAAGGCGCTCGGCATTGCGCTCGAGGCGCGCGCGCTCAGCGCACAGCCAGCTGACATCCACTTCATCCCCAAGGCGCCGCGACCGATCGAGGCATCCATCCGCCAGCGCGCGGTGGTACGCGCGCGCCGCGCCGAAGAACCGCACGACATCTTCATCGTCGAAACGCGTGTCGCGCCGAGCGGCAATCTGCTGGAGATCGACGGCATCTACAACATGAGCGACAGCTCTGCCGCTGACGAGCAGAACCTGGTCGTCAGCGACCTGCGCGCGGCGTGGGCCATCGGTGCCGACGACACCATCAACTCGGTGCAGTTCGCCGACTTCCGCGGCGAGCCGGCACCGAGCGGACGCGGCTGGAGTCGCGCGCGCTTGACCCAGAACGCGCTCACCAACTTCCAGGAGACCGGAGAGCTCGGCGGCGTGGGTCGCCGTTCCTTCAAGCTGGAACCGCCAGCCTACAAGGTGGTGCTGGGCTTTACCGCGAGCGCGCTGCTGATCGACGCGGACTCTCACAAGATACGCATCGCCGACCGAGGCAAGATGCAGGAGGGCGAGCGCTACGTGAAGGAGGTCACGCCGCCCAAAGCGCTACCCGGCAACCTCGTGACCTGGGCGGTCGATCGCGTGCGCGCCATGCCCTGGTTCGGAGACGACCGCATGCAGTGGCTCAAGGCGGTGGCATTCGGTGGCAAGGACCAACTGCAGCAGATCGTCGGCAGCGTGACCGGTGACGACGGCTCCGACACCGTCAAGGAAGAGCTCGGTGATCTGTTCGCAACCGGCGCAGTCGCCCAGACCAACGCCGAGACGGGCTGGCCTCCGCCTCCGATGGAGCCGATGCTCGACTCGCCACTGCAAGGTGAAGGCAAGTGGGCCTCGCTCGAGAAGGATCCGTTCATCGCCAAGAACGCCGGGGCGCCCAGCCCCTTCGTCGTCTCGTTCATCCGCACCGACCGCAAGCGCCGCTACTCACAGGTGTTCGTCACACTCTGGGATCCGCGCCAGGTGGAGCTCCACGCCATGAGCGGAACCGTGGAGCCCATCAGTGCCACGGGCGAAACCGGCCCCGGCCAAGTGCCGCGCGACCCGCAGATCCTCAAGCGCTTCGTCGCTGGATTCAACGGCGGCTTCCAGGCGACGCACGGTGAGTTCGGCATGATGGCCGAACGCACTTTGTACCTGCCGCCCAAGCCCTACGCAGCCACCGTGGCCGAGCTGGACGACGGCTCGACCGCCTTCGGTAGCTGGCCCGAGTCGGCGGACGTCCCGGAGAACATCGTGTCCTTCCGGCAGAACATGACCGCGCTGGTCGACAAGGGCCAGCTCAACCCGTGGAAGCGTCACTGGTGGGGCGGCCTTCCGCCGGGCTGGACCGAAGAGAGCCGCACGGTGCGCAGCGGCTTGTGCATGACCAAGGAAGGCTTCGTCGGTTACTTCTACGGAGCGAGCATCGATCCGGACGTGCTTGGCCTGGCCATGCAGCGCGCGCGCTGCAGCTATGGCATTCACCTGGACATGAATCCTGGCCACACCGGGCTCGAATTCTATCGCACTGGACCCAAAGGAACACTGCCGAACATCACGCGCCGGCTCGACGGTGAGTGGGAGGCGCGCGGCGCAGTGCCGGGCCTCGAGGGCTGGGAGTTCATCTCGCGGCGCATGATCAAATACATGGCGCTGATGAACTTCCCTCGTTACATCAGCGTCGAATCGCGGGACTTCTTTTACCTCACGCTGCGCGCACTGCTGCCGGGGGAACCGCTGCGCACACGCCTTGCGCCGCCCGAAGCCGGTGAAGGGACTTGGCGTGTCGAGGGCTTGCCCCAGCATGGCTGGCCGCACGCGATCGCCACCACCAACCTGCGCATCGATCCCAAAGAGCCGGAGCTGCGAGCTGGCCTGATCAAGCTCGATGCCAAGCTGGTGCGCGTCGGTCAACCCGGCGACGTTGATCCCCAAGTGGTCGTGGAGCTGCGCGGGCAGAGCGACACTGGCCCGGGACAGGTCACGCTCTATCACGCCGAGAAAATCGGCTTTCACATCGCCTACCAACCTCGAGTCAAGAGCGCCGAGCGCGTGACCTCGGGCTTCCCGGCCGATGCGGCTCAGGCCAAGGACGCGACCGCAGCGATGGGCATCGACGAAAGCGGTGCCTTGATCTACGCGCGCGTCACTGCTGGACAACACTCGAACGGAGACGGCGAGCGGCTGGCGGCGCTGCTCGGCGAGCTCGGTTGTCAAACGCTGCTGTTCTTGCCGCGTCCGCTCGCCACGCTGTTCGGTAGCACCGGGGAGGCGTCGAACGCACCGGGGCTCGGCGTGCGCCTGGTGCGCTCCGAAGGCCCCAGCGCACGCGAGCTCTTCCCCGACACCCCCATCGTCAAACCCACCAAATGGGCACCGCTCCAACAGAAACGCGTCCGTTATCGCTGACGCAGCCCCCCATCACTTGGCCGCCTTGGCGATTTCTCGCTCGCGAAGACTACGTCTGCCTACGTTGACACACTTGCAGCGAGAGAACCTGCGCTGGCAAAATCGTATTGAAGTGCTGTGGAAATTCCACCAATACTTCTCGCCAACTGAGAGTCGGGGAGGTATCTTTACGCGACGAATTTCTCGGTCGGCTCCCTGTAGGGTCTAAATTCGGACCGCGGGCCGTCGCGGTTCGTTGCATGACGGAAAGCACGAAGCGCCACTAACCCGAGCGTCCAAGATCAGCCGCCGGCGCAGGGTCAAAGAAAAAGAGCTAGAGAGAGCAGCATCGATGAGCGACAAGGCGAGTTCGGACCTCGACGTTTTTGACGGACTGGCAGCCAAGAAATCTCGACCTAGTGGTCCGGCCCCGGCTCCCTTGCCCAGCAGCCGCGGACCCGTTCCGCCGCCGTCGGCGACACGCCAGAAGACGCTGCTCGGCCTACCCGCGCCGACGCGACCCGGCGGGCCCCCTCCACCTCCTTCTTCCAGCAGGCCACCCGCGCCGCCACCCCCGCGCAGCAGCAGGCCGCCAGCGCCGCCTCCGCTAAAGACGCAACCCGGTGGTTTCCCAGCTCCTCCTCCCCCCCCCGGGGGCGGCTCGGCAGGCTCGGCAGCGCTCAGGCCCCCGGGCAGGTCGATTCCGCCACCACTTCCCGGGGGCATCTCGTCAGCTCCTCCCCCGCCGCCATCCCCGCCCCCGCTGGCGTCGCCGAAGGGCGACGACGACTCGACGCCGGTGCCAGGCAAGGGCGGTGTAGCTACCAAGCCCGGTGGCAGGGGCGTCGACATCGACTGGGACGACGAAGACGAAGCAACGCAGGTCTTCGACAAGGGTATCGAGGATACGGCGCGAGCTCTGCTGCACAGCGCTCCGCCTCCAGCAGCCGGCGCTCCGCCGCCCCCTCCGGCAGCCGGCGCTCCGCCGCCCGCTTCGCGCGGCGCCGCGCTCGTAGGTCATCGACCTCTCAGCGTGCCGCCGCCCTCGGTGCCGCGCGCCCCGCTGCCGCCGCCCCCCAAGGCGCAAGCGCCCGTCGCTCTGATCGATCGGTCGCCCTCCATCGCGCTGCCGCAGCAGCGCAGTAGTCGCAGCGGTTTCTGGGTGTTCATCGCCGCAGTCGTGGTGCTGGCCGCGGGCGCAGCCGCCTGGATACTGATGCCGAAGAAGGGCTCGATCGTGGTCTCCGTGTCGGGTCCGGGCGGAAAAGCCATCGATGGTGTACAGGTTTACGTCGACGGCTCGCAGCGCTGCGACGTATCGCCGTGCCAAGTCACAGACTTGCCCCGCGGCGTCCACTTCGTGAAGGTGGCCGCCGCCGGCTACATCACCACCGCGCCCAAAGCCGTCAAGATCAACCCCGGCGAAGAGAGCGCCGAGACGTTCGAGCTCGCCAAGGGCGACGGGGGCAGCGGCCTGAAGGTGATCGCAGAAGCCGCCGGCCTGAAGCTCACGGTCGACGGCAAGGACTACGGCCCGCTGCCACAAGAGATCAAGGATCTTGCGCCGGGTGAGCACACCGTCAGAATCGACGGGGGCGAGCGCTACGAGTCGATGGAGAAGAAGGTCACGATCGAGGCCGACAAGCTCACGACGCTCGAGCCCAAACTGAAGGTCAAAAAGGGACTTGCCACCATCAAGGCTGGCACCAACGCGGACGGCGCCAAGGTGCTCCTGGTCAGCGGCAACGAGCGCCGGCCCGTCCCGTCGCTCCCGCTACGCGTCGACATCACTTCCGACAAGCCGTACAGCATCGTCGCTACCAAAAAGGGTTTCAGCGACTACCGGCAGAGCATCGTATTCGCGGACGGACAGGCGGAGCGCACCTTCGTCGTCGAGCTCGGCGGCTCGAGTGACGACAAGGACAAGGACAAGGACAAGGACAAGGACAAGGAAGCCGACGCGGCTCCGAGCGCGCCCAGCAAGCCGATCGGCGGCGTGAAGGCTCCGGTTGCGCCCGCGGCGCCGAAGGAACCGAAGGAACCGAAGGAACCGAAGGAGCCGACGGAGCCCGCCGACCCCAAGCCCGTGGCGGCCGCCGGTAAGGGTACGCTCAACATCAACTCCATCCCGGTTACCAACGTGTTCCTCGATGGTAAGCCGATCGGTCAGACCCCCAAGGTCGGCGTCAGCGTGAACGCCGGTCCCCACACCGTGATCTTCGTGCACCCGGAGCACGGTCGTAAAGCCAAGTCGGTCAACGTGGAAGCGGGCAAGACGGCGGCGGCGATCGTGCGGTTCCCCTAGAACGCCGATCAGTTTGCCGCCATTGCCGGCCTCGGTTCCAACGGAGTTGTCCCCGTTTCTAGAAGGTTTCGATCTCTTCTGGTTTTACACCAAGGACCTTCGCGATCTGCTCCAGTGTCCTGCCCCGGGGCTTCTTCACGTCGCCTCGTTCGATGCGGGCAATCGTCTTAGCGGCGATCCCCTTGAAGCCCTCGCGAGAAACGCCCCTCGTAAGCCGAAGACGACGTAGGGAACCACCGAAGGTTTCATCCTTCTCGATCACGTTGCTCTTCATTCTGGCCCGGGCCTCGGAATCGAGCTCGTAGAGGATCGCGTCCGCCGCCGCCTCGTACCGTCCTAGCCGAACCGTTTGCCCGCCATCTGTCACCTCGAAGTCCTCAAAGTTTGGTTTGGCTGAGCCCGCTGATGACCGGAACCAAGCGAATGGAATGGCAAGCTTCTCAAGGGAGCCTCGATACAGCACAAGAGCCTTATCCTCGCGATCTGCCACTCCCCCAATGAAGTAATTCTCAGGATGCTCATCAGCAAGAACCTCGGCAATGTCCACAGCGGAGATCAGGCGAATACCGTCGCCTGGCGCGACCACGACGTGGAACAACGCGGTGAGCAGCTCGCGACGAGGACCGCTCGGTCGATCAAGGACAAGCAGACGATGCCACGTACCCCGAGACCTCGCAGATTGGGTTAGCAGCGACAATGACGAGGAACGAAGCGCCAGCCACGTGCATCGCTTGGGACTAGCCAGTGCTTTCCCGACGGCTACTGCCGTTGTGAGAGACCGCCCACGCCACAGAGCAAATGGTGTGGTTGCCTTGCCCAGGAGGCGGACCTGCTCAACGTTTGTCGTCATGCGAAGACTCCACGGGGTTCTCTGGATAAATCGCGTCCCATCTGCTTCGGAGCTCGGTCAAGGCGGCCTTGACCTCCTCGACCAGTCCCGGAGGAACCTCCGCCGGATCGGGCTCGATGTCGAGAAATTCGCCAGATCGAAGTCCGAGCCGCCAAGTGCGCGTCCCGCGAATGAAAGATACGTGCGGCGGTTCGAGCCGCTCTTTGTCACGGATCTTGACCTTCCACCGCTGGGCGATCCATCGGGAAGAGAGGGGGAACGAGAATGCCATACCCGAGCAATCTGAAGCACGACTCCCTCAATATGTCCTTATTCTTGAGATACGTCAACGCGGGACATTTTGAAGGATTTGACGGGATTCGCGGGCCAAAATCGCTGCCGCAGGCCGGGCTGGCTCGAGACTGCCCACCACCGTCCGCAGCGCTTGAAGCGCTTGAGTTTCGCCCATGCCCTGACACCCTGCGGCCGTGTGGACCCGGGCCTACGGCTCCCACCAGCAGCGTCCATTTTCGACCCCCTCGCCGCCGATGCTGGTCTTCATGCAGAACGGCGCGCCCTCCTCACCGACGCAATCGGCATCGGTGTGGCAGCGCCGCGACAGGCTGCAGGTGGCGTTCGAGCCCGAGCAGGTGGCGTAGTGGCTCTGGGTGTCGAAGTCGAAAGCATTGCAGCAGGCGCTGCCTCCGCAGTCTTCGGGGCCGTCGCAGGTGCTGGCTAGGTCGCCGCCTGCGCAGCTGGCCTTGCAGGTGTAGGCGCCGTTGGTCCCGAGGCAGCAATCTTGTGCGGCCGTGCAAGACATAGGCGGAGTGCCCCAGTCGTAGTAGCAGGCCACGTAGCCGACGCGCTCGTCACCAGGGTGTGCCGCACAGCTCGCCTGCTGGCACGCGCCCTTGTTCATCGGTGCGCCCCAGGCGCATGCGCCGCTGCAGGTGCTTTCGCGAGCTTGCGTACCGTTGCAGTAGCCGCACGACACCGGCGTTTCGGCCTGGGTCGAACCGGGGGTGCAGCCTTGGCCGGCGCAGCCGCCCACATTCGTCCAATTGGCTGGCCAGGTGCATTGCGCCGTGCACGAGCGCTTCTGCTGCTGCAGGCCGGTGTTGCAGTTGCCGCAGGGCTGCGACCGGGTCTCGTCTGCGTCGCCCACCTTGCAGGGGCCGCTGCCAACGCACGTGCCCTGGTTGGTCCAGTTACCCCACGCGCACTGATTGGAGCAGGTTCGGCGTCGATTCTGAGTGCCGCAGTTGCCGCACGCCAGCGTGCCGTCTTCGGCTTCCCCCGGACTGCACGCGCCCGAGCCTTCGCACTCGGTGTCCCAGGTGCCGTCGCTCTTGCAACTGAGGGTACCGCAATTGCCGCAGGGCTGCGTTTCGCCGGCCGTGCAGGCGCAGTCTTCGTTGGGAATGCCGTCGCAATCCGCGTCGTCACCCTTGGGATCGCATGCGTCTTTGGTCTCGGGCTTGACCTCGCCCACGCACTCGGCACTCCACACGCCGTTGACGCACGTTCGCGTACCCTTGCTGCAGTTGCCGGTGCTGCTGCCGCACTCTTGGGTAGCGCCGTTGATGCACTCACAGCCGCTGTTGGCAGAGCCGTCGCAGTTGGCGTCGTTACCCTCGTCGCAGGTGTCGGCGCCTTTGGCGATGATCTCGCCGACGCAGGGCCCCCACCTCAGGTCGGCGCCGCACGCCTGCTGGCCCTTCTGGCACTCACCCTCGTCCGTTCCGCAGGCCTGCGTGGCGCTGGCCTCGCAGGGGCAACCTTCGTTGGGCAGGTCGTTGCAATTGTCGTCGTTGCCGGGGACGCAGGTGTCGGCCTCGGCCGCCGGAACGGCACCCACGCAGTTGCCCCAAACGGCCGAGGTGCCACAGATGCGAGTGCCGATGGTGCAGCTACCGACGGCTTGCGCCGGCACGTCGCCGTACGACTCGCCTTCGGGGCTTTCGTAGCAAGGCTCGACCAGGCCAGGCTCGCACGCTTCACCCGGGCTACCGGAACCGCCGAAAGGCTGTCCGCTGCTGTTCTCGCTCGAGCTACCAGCGGTGCTGGAGCCCGCCGAGCCGCCGCTACCAGCGCTACCGCCGCTGCCGGCGAGGCCGCGTTCGGTGAAGTCATGCCGGGTAGTGCACGACTGTAGCCCCAGCCATGACGCCAGCGTCAGCCCGACGCTCATGACGACGTTCCAACCTACGCCCCCGAAGTGATTGCCTTCCTCACGCACCCCCGGCGCCATAACCTGAGAGGCGGGCGTCGTCAATGCGAGGCCTGCATTCTGACTTAATTTCAGGACGATACAGCTTGTATCAGCCGAGTCCGACGACGACCTTGCCGCACGCGTGGCCGCCCTCGAGGCACCAAGTCGCCTCAGGCGCCTGTTCGAGCGTGTAGGCCCGGTCGATGACCGGCTTCAGTT
>DATEDZ010000171.1:0-9961 GCA_035281385.1 Polyangiaceae bacterium | reverse complement strand
CGCCGGACGTTGAGCGGCTCGCCGCGTTTTTGCTTGTCGGGGCCGCGTACGAAGATGTAGTCGATGCGGCGATTCGGCTCACCGTTGCTGCGCGCAAAAGCGTTGTCGCGGGCGTAGGTGTAGCCCGGTTCCTCTGGCTCCGCGTACTCCCACACGTCGGCGAAGTAGATGCTGCGACCATCGATCAGGTGCTGCCCCTTCAAGTAGCGAATCTCGTCGGAGCTCGGGTCCGCATTGAAATCCCCCATCAAGATCGGCGGGAGGAGCTCCGCCTCCACCGGGGCGAGCACGAAGATGCGCTCGGCCGCGTAAACGGTCTGCTTCACGCGCACCACTGCGTCGTGCAGCTTCCAGTTCAGGTGGGTCACGAACGCCGGCAACCTACCCCAGGGCGTCTCGAGCAGGGCATAGAGCAGTGAGCGCGTTTCGCCGCTGTCGGAGCCGGGCAGCCGGAAGGTGCGTGTGTCCAGGATCTTGTAGCGGGTGAGCAGCGCGTTGCCGAACTTCAGGCCGCCCGAGTAGTCGGCCGCGACGCCATAGGCGATGCTATAGCCCAGGCCGTCGGCGATCTCGCTGGCCTGATCGTTGTCCGGCACTGGCAGCGGGGGGTTCTGCTCGTCGGGGATGAAGCGCAGCACTTCTTGCAAGCCAAGAAGGTCAGGCGAAAGCTCACGCACCTGCTTCCGGATCAATGGCAGGCGCTCTGCCCAAGGCCCCGATTTGTTCCAGATATTGAGCGTCGCGACGCGTAACGTTTCCAAATCGTCGTCGTCTCCTTATGCATGGCGCAGCACCGAGCCGCTGCGGCATTGGCTTTTGTCCCATCAACGATCGAACAGCTTACCACAGCTATGACTTGACCCGCGCTTGGGCTCGTCTACGCTCCGCGAAGGGATGCTCATTGGAGTCGATTTCGGAGGCACGTCCGTCAAAGCCGGCGTTGTCGAAGGCGGCGAGGTAGTGCGCTCGACGGCGGCTGCGACGCGGCTCGACAGCGGGCCGAAGGACGTGCTCGACGCCATCGCCAACAGGGTGCTGGCGCTGACGCCTCGCTCCGACGCGGTCGGAGTGGCCATTCCAGGTGAGGTGAATGCGGAAGGGCGCTGCTGGCGACTGGCGAACGTGCCGGGCTTCGAGGGCCTTCCGATCGGTGAGGAGCTGGCGAAGCGTCTCGGCTGCCCGATCGCGGTGGAGAACGACGCCACCACCGCGGCGCTCGGGGAACAGCTTTATGGCCACGGCCGCGAACACCCCAGCTTTCTGATGGTGACGCTCGGTACCGGCATCGGTGGCGGCCTGGTGCTCGGCCACCAGCTGTATCCGGGATCGAACGGCTTTGCGGCCGAGATTGGTCATAGCAACGTGGACTCCTCGCCCGACGCGCCGATCTGTGCTTGCGGACAACGCGGTTGCATCGAGGCCTTTGCCGGTACCAAGGCGCTCGTGCGCCGGTTTCAAGAGCTGGGCGGTCACGCGACCGAAGTGCTACCGATCTCGGTCATCGCGCGGCGTGGTGAGGAGGCGGGGCGCAAGACCTTCGCGATGATGGGCAGCGCGCTCGGTCGTGGCATCGGCGTTGTTCAAAATGTGCTCGATTTGAACGCGGTGGTTTTTTCCGGCGGTGTTTCGGCCTCCTTCGACCTGATTGAACCACACATCCGCACCGCGCTTCGCCAGAGCGTGTTCGGCAAGCCGGCTGGGGAGGTGCCGCTGCTGGTCAGCGAGCTCGGCGAGCGCGCCGGCGTGATTGGCGCGGCGCACCTCTCGACACTGTGAGGCGCGAGGGGTGCAGTGAAAGCGATCGTTTGCGAAGCTCCGGGCGGTCCCGAGGTTCTCACCATCGGTGACGTGCCCGATCCGGTGCCGGGTCCAGGCGAGGTCCTGGTCGAGGTGCGCGCCACCGCGCTCAATCGCGCCGACCTACTGCAGCGCCGTGGGCTCTATCCACCGCCGCCGGGCGCGAGCGAAATCTTGGGGCTCGAGTGCAGCGGCGTGGTGGCTGCGCTCGGTGCCGGTGCCGCTCGCTTCAGCACCGGCGCGCGCGTGATGGCGCTGCTTCCCGGCGGCGGCTACGCGGAGCGCGTGGCCGTGCACGAGGAGGTGCTGCTCCCGATTCCGGAGCGGCTCTCGTTCGAGGAGGCTGCGGCGGTACCCGAAGCCTTCCTGACCGCCAGTGAGGTGCTGCTCGTGGAGGCAGAGCTCGACCGTTGGCAGACGTTGCTGGTCACCGCGGCCGCGAGCGGCGTCGGCAGCGCCGCGATGCAGATTGGCAAGCTGCGCGGGGCCTTCGTGATAGGCAGCGCCAGCGCGGGCAAGCTCGCGGCCGTGAAGGAGCTGGGAGCCGACCTGGCGCTCGATCGCGAGCGCAGCGACTACGTGGAGGCGGTGCGGGCTGCCACGCGGGATCGCGGCGTCGACGTTCTCATCGACTTCATTGGTGCTAGCGCGCTTCAGCGGCATCAAGCGTGCTTGGCGACGCGGGGTCGGCTGGTCTTGGTAGGCCTGCTCGGCGGCGCGACAGCGCAGCTCGATCTGGGGCAGCTGCTCAGGAAGCGACAGCGGCTGTGTGGGCTCGTCATGCGTAGCCGCAGCCTGGCGGAAAAAGTCGAAGTGGTGCGACGGTTCCAGCGAGAGCTGTGGTCGGCGCTGGATTCAGGCACACTTTCGCCGCGGCTCGACCAGATCTTTCCTTTCGCGGATGTCGCCGCGGCGCATGGACGTATGGAGCGAAACCTGAATACCGGGAAAATCGTGCTCCGGCTTGGCTAGGCCGACCTCGCTGGCAATAGGGCCGGTTTCGCGTTAAGAGGCGGCCAGCCATGAAGCATTCGGTCTCTCACGATCTCGGTCAGGAGCGCGCTAAGAAGGTCACCGAACAGGCACTCGGCTCGTACGCCGCGAAGTTCGCGAAGTACGCCCCCAAGACGGTTTGGACCAGCCCGAGCAAGGCGCAAATCTCCTTCAGCGTGAAGGGCATCACCCTGTCCGGCTCCGTCGAAATTCGCGACAAGACCATCGACATGGACCTCGACGTCCCCTTCCTGCTCCGCCCCTTCCAGGGCCAAGCCATCAGCGTGATCGAAGGCGAGATCAAAGAGTGGCTCGCCAAAGAAAAAGCGAGCGGCGGGTGAGCCGGCAGCTATGGCTAAGTCGGTCGATGATCGCGGCCGAGGCGCCTGGCTGGCGAGGCGCGACGCAGGCGCATACTGCTGGTATGTAACTGAGGAGCAACGAAGCCAGCCGGGATGGATCGGCCGCGAGGGCGATCGACTTAGCCATTCGCGGGCCCTTGGTCACATGCCGGTTGGATAGGTTTCGGGAATCTCGCCAAGGGTCATGGGTTGAGACAGCCTTGCCAAGACGACCCGCGCACCCCGCTCAGTAGATCTCGTCGATCGAAAGACGCACGTCGATAGCGGAGATGTCGATGAATTCTCCGGCCCCCGCGGCACGGCGTACCCATCCGTCGCGGCGTGAGAAGACCTCGACCTGGTGGTCGTTCTGATGAACGAGCACGTATTCCTCGAGCGACGGAATCGTCTTGTAGTTTTCGAACTTCTCGCCGCGATCGTATTCCTCGGTGCTGTTGGAAAGCACCTCCATGAGCACGGTCGGGTTGGTTGCGGCGCGCTGTGGATCCGCAGGGTCGCCCTGGATTTCGCTGCAAAAGACCATCAGGTCTGGATACGCACCGAGCCCGCTCGGTGTTCGAACGAGGAAATTTCCGGAATAGGGCCGACACCTTCGACCCTCGAGTCGCTGGCGTAGAATGACGAGTAGATTGTCGACGAGGCGCCCGTGCTCGAACGTCCCGCCCGCCATCATGTAGACGATCCCGCCGAGCCACTCGTGCTTGGACGCGTTGAGCTCCTCCAGACACAAGAACTCCTCGAACGATATTCGTGGGATCTGTTCGGCTGCACCCATGGTCGCCGGAGACTCTAGCACATCGAATCGAGGCTTCCATTAACCGTAGGCAATCCGCGGGCAGCGCGCGCTCAGCGTCTCGCCTGGGGGCCATGCTCGACGGACCCTTTGACCGAGGAAAGGGCGGGCCTGGTGGCTGGCTGCTGCTCGACGAGCTCGAGCTTCATCTGGGCCCCCGGCGAGGCCGGCACCCGTTGCGATATAGCCCGCGATGGTCGCAGGAATCCTCAGCTCGCGTGCTCGGACACCAACTTTGCAGTCAAAACTTGACGTATCTGTCACGGAAACCGGCTCTCAAGAAACTCGACTGCTCCAGCCGTATCACCGAAACCCTCGTGAAATGGCCGCAATGCGCGTAGCTCGGCCGCAATGCCGGCGCAATGGGAGCCAGTCATTGCAACCGGTGAGGCGCCTGGTTAGTAGTAGCCTCGTGTCAAGCTCTGCCAAATACAACATCCCGGTCGATGAGCTTCAGCTGGACAGTGAGGCTCTGCGAGAGGCGTTCGTCAACCACGTCCAGCACACGCAGGGCAAGCACCCGAGCGCGGCTACTCGCCTCGACCACTTCATGAGCGCGGCCCGTACCGCGCGCGACCGCATGTTCGACCGCTGGACCCGAACCTGGTCACGGCGCGAACGCCAGCAGCCCAAGATCGTCAATTATCTGTCGATGGAGTACCTGCTGGGGCGCCTGCTCGAGGACGGCCTCGTGAACCTGGGCGTGCTCGAAGAAATGCGCGCGGCGATGGCCACGCTCGGCATCGATCTGAATCAAGTGCTGGAGCAGGAGCCGGACGCCGGCCTGGGCAACGGCGGTTTGGGCCGCTTGGCGGCGTGCTTTCTGGATTCGATGGCCACGCTCGGCATCTCCGGCATGGGCTACGGCTTGCGCTACGACTACGGCATCTTCCGCCAGGACATCATCGGCGGTCATCAGCAAGAGTCGCCCGACCAGTGGCTACGCTTCGGCAACCCTTGGGAGATTGCGCGACCCGAGCGCACGTATGCAGTGCGGTTCGGCGGGCGCGTCATTCAGTACACTGGTAGCACCGGTCGTCTGGTGCACGAGTGGGTCGATACCGAGAGTGTCAATGCCATGGCGTACGACATCCCGGTACCGGGCTACAAAAACAACGTCGTCAACACGCTGCGGTTGTGGTCGGCCAAAGCCACCAACGACTTCGACATCTCCTTCTTCAATCGCGGCGACTACATCAAGGCCGTCGCGGAGAAGAGCCAGACCGAGAACATCACGCGCGTGCTCTACCCGAATGACCAGCAGCCCGCGGGTAAGGAGCTGCGACTCAAGCAGGAATACTTCCTGGTTTCAGCCACGCTGCAGGACGTGATTTCGCGTCACCTGCGCTACCACTCCGACCTCTACAATCTGCACGAGCAGGCTGTTTTCCAGATGAACGACACGCATCCGGCGCTGGCGGTGGCCGAGTTGATGCGAGTCCTGATCGACGTCCACGCCATGCCCTGGGATCACGCGCTGTCGCTGACCAAGCGCTGCTGCGCGTATACCAACCACACCATCTTACCCGAAGCGCTCGAGCGCTGGCCGGTCTGGCTGATGGAGCGCGCCCTGCCGCGCCACCTTCAGATCATCTACGATTTGAACTCGCAGCACCTGGCCGAGGTGCGCCAGAGGTTTCCGGGCGACGACGAACGCCTGCGTCGCATGTCGCTCATCGAAGAGGGCACGGAGAAGCGCGTCAACATGGCCAACCTGGCCATCGTGGGCGGCAGCAAGGTCAATGGCGTCTCGGCCCTGCACTCGCAGCTGCTCAAGCAGACACTGTTTTCCGACTTCTGCGACATGGAGCCGAGCAAGTTCATCAACCAGACCAATGGCGTTACGCCCCGGCGCTGGATGATCAAGTGCAACCCGAAGCTTTCGGCGCTGATCACGCAGCGCATCGGTCCCGGTTGGGAAATCGATCTGGACCAGCTCGAGCGCCTCGTGCCGTTCGCCAATGATCCGGAGTTTCAGGCGGAGTGGCGCGCGGTCAAGCAGCACAACAAGGACCGGCTGGCCGCCGCGCTGCGGAGGGATTTGCGCATCGAGTTGGATCCGACGCACCTGCTCGACTCGCAGGTCAAGCGCATTCACGAGTACAAGCGGCAACTGCTCAACATCCTGCACGTCGTGTCGCTGTACCTCAGCTACCGGCACAAGCCGCCTTTGGACATCACGCCGCGCACCTTCCTGTTCGCGGGCAAGGCCGCGCCCGGCTACGACATGGCCAAGCGCATCATCGCGCTCATCAACGCCGTCGGCCAGACCATCAACAACGACGTCACCGCGCGCCAGTACCTGCGCGTGGTGTTCGTGCCGAACTACAGCGTGTCGCTGGCCGAGCTGATCATCCCCGCTACCGACGTGTCGGAGCAGATCTCGACCGCTGGCATGGAGGCCTCGGGTACCGGCAACATGAAGTTCGGCATGAACGGGGCCCTCACCATCGGCACGCTGGATGGGGCCAACGTAGAGATGCTCGAAGCCGTGGGCGAGGCCAACTTCTTCCTGTTCGGCTTGCGCACCGAGCAGGTGATGCAGTCGCGCGAATCGGGCTACGACCCCATGCAGATTTACTACGCCGAGCCCACGCTGCGCGCCGCGCTGGACGCGGTCTCGCACGGCATGTTCTCCCCCGACGATCCGGGCCGCTTCAAGGCGGTCATCGACTCGCTGCTCTACGGCGGCGACCCGTACATGGTGCTGGCCGACTTCCTCAGCTACCTGCACTGCCACCGTAGCCTCGAGGCCGCGTATCACGATCACAGCACCTGGACGCGCCGCTCGATCCTCAACGTCGCCCACATGGGCCGCTTCTCCAGCGACCGCACCATCCTCGGCTACGCGCGCGACATTTGGGGCGTCCACGTTCCGCCCATCGGGGGGCCGCGCACGAGCGTCGTTTCGCCTAACTCGGTGCGCTAGCTGCCCCCACCCGACGCGGGTTACGCCCCGCGCCGCAAGCGTTGAGCTGATTGGCCTCCGCCAGGAGGGCGCTGGATTCTTCGGCAGCGGTGGGTCGTTCTGTCGCGGCCGAGCAGCCGACGAGGCAGAACGCGCCGAGCACGAACCATGACGCTCTGAGCTCAAATGTGGATAGGCGCCTGGGCTCTTGCCGCCATCGCTTGTGGTGACGATGCAAAGCCAGGCGCCGGGTCGGGCGGCAGTGCGGACGGGGCCGGGCGCGGGGGGGCGAGACGAGTGGCGCTGCGACATCGGGCGCAACGCCACCGGGGGCAGACGAGCGAGGGAGGTAGCAGCGACGGAACGCCTGAAGGCGGCGACGACGGCGGCGGCAGCGGCGGCTCTGCTCAGGTGGGCACCACGATGGGCGGCTCGAGCACCGGCGGCTCATCGGCAGGTAGCGGGGCAGCAGCAACGCCCTCTGCGCGCAAGTCGACAACAACGGCTTCTTCGCCAGCTGCGATGCCGGTGGTCTCGACTGCGACACCATCAGCACCGACGCCGGCTCACGCAAGGCACGCGGCTGTGGCGCCGGCTGTCCCTGTGGCCTCTCCTGTGGTTGCTACGAGATCGGTCCCAATATTTCCGTCTGCGATATCTGCGTGCACAATCGAGCACTTGCACCGGGGCGGTCATGGGGGGAATATCCTTCTCTCTACGAACCCAAGGAAAACGCGATGTCAGAGCTCGATTCGCTGAAGCAGTACACCACCGTCGTTGCCGACACCGGCGACATCGGCTCCATGGCGCAGTACAAGCCGCAGGACGCGACCACCAACCCGTCGCTACTGCTCAAGGCGACTCAGCAACCCGAGTACAAGCCGCTCGTCGACGAGGCGCTCAGCTACGCAGCGAAGAATGCCAGCCCCGGCGCCGAGCAGATCGGCTTGTTCATGGACAAGCTCGCCATCAACTTCGGCTGTGAGATCCTCAAAATCGTTCCGGGCCGCGTCTCGACCGAGGTGGACGCCAGCTTCTCGTTCGACAAGCAGGGCAGCATCCACAAGGCCCGTCAGCTCATCAAGCTCTACGAACAGGCGGGCGTTTCGCGCGAGCGCATTCTGATCAAGCTCGGTACCACCTGGGAAGGGATCAAGGCCGCCGAGCAGCTCGAGCAGGAAGGCATCCACTGCAACATGACGCTGCTGTTCAGCTTCGCTCAGGCCGTGGCCTGTGCCGAGGCGAAGGTGACGCTGATCTCGCCCTTCGTGGGCCGCATCTACGACTGGCACAAGAAGGCGAGCGGCGCCGAGCCCCCCGTCGACAAGGATCCGGGCGTCGCGAGCGTTCAGCGCATCTACGACTACTACAAGAAGTACGACTACAAGACGCAGGTCATGGGCGCGAGCTTCCGCAAGGTCGAGCAGATCAACAACCTGGCCGGCTGTGATCTGTTGACGATCAGCCCGGATCTCTTGAGCCAGCTGCAGAAGCGCCAAGGCACGCTACAGCGCAAGCTCAGCGTCGAAGCGGCGAAAGCCAAGGACATCCCGCGCGTGCACCTCGAAGAGAAGGACTTCCGCTTCGAGCACAACCAGGACCAAATGGCGGTCGAGAAGCTCAGCGAGGGCATTCGCGCCTTCTATGTCGACGGTCGCAAGCTCGAGAAGTTCGCCACCGAAGCGTTGTCCAAAGCCACCGCCGCCGAGTAGGCGAAGGAATCAACAGGGAGACGGGGAGGTTTGTTGGCGCCGATCCGTACAGATGCTTGCGTCGCGCTGGAGCGGCGCCGAACCAGGCCTCAACGACTCGAAGCATCGCGCCCCCGTTACCAACCCCCAAAAACTCCCGTCTCCCCGCCTCCCTGTTTTCTCGACCCGTCAACAGAGCTCCGAAGCGGGAGGGCGCGATCCTATCGCTCGTGTGTTCAATTCCGCCTTGTGAGGGCCGCTTCCACTCGAGCCATTTCGTTGATTTCCAGGTTCCCGATAAAACCATTCAGGCTGGGCCCGTCGGCGGCAGTCTGCGATTTGGCCAGCGCGCGCAGGAAGTAAGGCGGCGTCGCGCGGAACAACAGGCGCACTCGCACGCGCTGCGGCGTCGAACCAGACGGTACGTCGAACGCGTAGGGAAAGCTGCGTTCTTCGCCCACGATGAGCGGTCCGGTCGGTTTGCCGGTGGAGGGACGGACGCGCGGCACAGGGCCCCCGGTCAAGAATTGCACGACCGCCTCCCTCGAGCCCACCGCGCGCTTCAGGCGTGGCTCGCTACGCAGATCGAGCAGCACGTTGCCGCCCGGGTCGCGGAGCAGCTCGATCTTGTCCACCAGCATCTGTTGAAAGCTGACCAGCTGGCGATCCGTGGCGGTGCAGCCGACGAGCAGCTCCCGCACGCTGCTGTCCGGATCGTCGAGGATCGAGCCATCGCACAGGTCATCGGTGGGCTGGATCAACTGACCGGAGGCTGCGATCAGCGCGCCGCGCGCGTCGAGCAGCGAGACCTCGAGCCACATCTGCCTCACGAACGCGAATCCACCCGGCAGATTGTGGCCGGCGCCGACGTTCTTGATCGAGACGTCGAAGCTCACGCGGGAGTCAGAAATGGCGAGCGTGCTCGGATCGAGCTGCAGCGCAGCAGCGCGCTGCAGCAGCGCCTCGCGCTCGGCGCGCGTCGCTGCGATGATCGCAGGCTTGTCGATCGGGTAGTCGACCGCGATGAAGCGGTGGCTGCGTAGCGTACGGGGCGGCGCTTCCGTGTCCTGCTCCAGCGGGATCAGCGCGCTTTCGGCGGCGCGCCCGCCCTTCACGATCGGCATATGGCAGTCGACGCAGCTCGCCGGTCCGCCCTGCTTCCGGTAGTCCTGCCACTCGTCGAACAGCGTCTGCAGCACCAGGTCGGTGCCTTTTTCGATCTTGCCGTCGCCGTTGCGATCGTAGTGCACGGAGTGGCAGTTGCGGCAGAGCTGCGTGGCGTCCTTGAACAGCGGCGCTGCCTGGCTCTGATGGAAAGCATTGCCGACCGCGTCGTCGTAGGGCCCGAAGAAGGTGCGACCCGGGATCAAGCCCTTCTGGAAAGCCGTGAGCCCGCCGCCGGCCGTGATCGACTCGC
>DATEDZ010000170.1:0-33895 GCA_035281385.1 Polyangiaceae bacterium | reverse complement strand
GGACAGCTGCGCTAGCATCGCGCGTGATGGTCGTTGTTTCGCACGCCGAGCGCATCGTGTTCCCCGAGATTGGGCGGACGAAGGGCGACGTGGTCGCGTACTACGAGCGCATGGCGCCGCGCTTGCTACCGCACCTTTTGGGAAGGCCACTATCGATCCGCCGCTATCCCAAGGGCCTCTCGGGCGCCAGCTTCTTTCAGAAGAACGTGCCGAAGCACTACCCGCCGGACATCGAGCGCTTCGAAGTGCCGCGAAGTGCCGCCGCCACCAAGAAGCACGCGAGCAGCCAGCAAGCCGTGACGATCTATCCCATCGTCAGCGAGCAGGAGCACTTGGCGTTCTTGGCGAACCAGGGCGCGATCGAGCTGCATGTGCCCACGCTGCGCGCCGAGCATGACTGGCATCCGGATCGCTTCGTGATCGATCTGGATCCGCCGCCGCAAGCCATCGAGAAAGCGCGCCGCGCCGCGCAATGGACGCGCGAAGCGCTCGGCGAGCTGGGGCTCGAGTCCGCAGTGATTGCCACTGGCTCGAAGGGGTATCACGTGGTGGCAGCGCTACAGCCCGCGGCGGACGTCGAGACGCTGGCGCTCGCCGCCCACCAGCTGGCCACACTGCTGGTGGCGCGTCATCCCGACGAGCTCACCACGACGTTTCGGGTCGCGGAACGTGGCGGACGCGTGTTCGTGGATTGGTTGCGCCTGGGGCTCGGCTCGGTGATCGCGCCATACTCGCTGCGCGCCACGCCACGCGCTAGCGTCGCGACGCCGCTCGCGTGGGAAGAGATCGTGACGGCCGCCCCCGACGCCTTTACCATCGTCGACGTGGAGCGACTGCTGGCGCGACCCGATACGCTGGCGCAGCTCGCCGAGAACCCGGCTCACCCCGGTTCTTTCGTCGCCAACGTGGCAGCCGCCTTCGAGCGCTCGGGCCTCGAGCTGCAGCCGTTCGATCGCTTCCGGTCGTAACTCTAGCCATCGTCGAAGAGTGCCACGAGCCGTTCGAGGAAGAACGCTCGGAAACGCTCGGGACGGTTCAGATCCGCCTCGAGGAGGCCCTCGTAGTATTCGTCCTCGTGACGCTCGGTCGGGAAGTATTCAATGGAGGGCGACGTCTCCAGGGAATCGGAGTGGAGCCCGAACGTCACCCAGAGGAGGTAGTGGTCGAGGACCCGCCCCGTGCGGCCGTTCGTATCTGGGAAGGGGTGGATCCATTGAAATCGGTGGTGCGTGTCGGCGATGACATTCGCGACGGCCCCGGTATCCATTGTCGCCGTGTTCCCGATCCAGGCAGCAAGATCGAAGCTCAGATTCCTCAGTTGGATCCGCACATCAGGCCAGGACACGGATACTCGCCCGCCAGGACCACGGTCGTCGCGTCGCGTGGTGCCCGCCCACTCCAGAAATTCCCCAAACATCACGCGGTGCAGATCCAGGATGTCGTGATCGGTTGGCTTGCTTCCGCCGTGTTCGTCGCTTTGCGCCCGGTCAAAGACCCAGCGTCGCCCCCTCATCTCACCGTCGGAGAGCAGCTCCTCGATCTCGGCGTAGTTCTCCACCACTCCGTGGAGGGTCTCCAAGGGTTCGGTGCGGCGTCCCTGGCGGGCCACGCCTAACGAGCACGTCCGGCATTGGCACGGCGGAGCGCCGAGCGAAGGACTTCCTCGCGCACGTCGTAGCCCTCGACGCGGAGCGACTGCTGAACGCTACGCACTAAGCGTGCAGGACCGTCCTGCCCACGCTGCCTTGCAGAGCCAACCCTGGCCTTCAGCTCCGTTAGCTTGGTGTGGGAAGTCACGCGGGCCACGGCCTTAGGATAGCTCAGCGACGCCGGTACAGGCCACCGGGTAATCGCCCCCGAATCGTCTCTAACCGTGCCGAAATGACGCGAACGGTCGCCAAACTAGCTCCGAAACCTCGCTTTGGCGCCGACTCGCCACCGTTTCGCTGGGGGGAAGGGGAAAGGGTTTCCCAACCGCCCTACCGGAGGGCCCAAGCCGCGTCGGGCAGCAGGCTGAGCCGTGTCGGCGCTAGATTGGCAACAAAGGGACGGCGCGAGTGGCCGCTACGCTGCTCGTTTCAATGTCTGTGAAGCGCGGAGCAGGCCGTGCGTGATGGTTTCGAAGATGCGCGCCGGGAAGCCTGATGGGAGCTCCTTTTCGACACGGTCGATGACCTTCGGGGTGGCGTCGATGGTGGCCTCGATGATGGCGCTCATGTCGGGGCCGAGGCCACAGAGTCGTGCTGTGGCGTCGAAATGGTGACGTCGAATCTCAGCTAGTCGGTAGTGCCGGTTCTTGCCGTGAAGGGCCATGGCTAGCTTCAGCTTCTTCTGGTGGAGCTGGTTCTGTTTCGGACCGACGATGGGCCACGCCGAGATCACGTCGTAGAGCGGGGTCAGACGGAAGCCGCCGCCAGCAAACAGATGGATACTGAAGTTTTTCGCGTGACCATCGGTCGCGCCGAGCATCCAGAACAGGAGCTGCGCATGAAGCAAGATTGCGAGATCGGAGTCGCGGGTATCTGAGGCCTGGAGGATTCTCGAGATTTGGACGAGACCAGGGCCCCCTTCGGCTTCGTACTTGTGCGAGCTGGGTGTAGCGGTGGCCTGGCAGAAGTCTTCTTGCGGGAGGCGTAACCAGTAGGCGCCCGATTCATGGAGCTTGCGGTCGAACCGGGCCACAATCAGCGTTTTCATTGCTCCGAATTGGGCCATTTGGCATTTTGCGATCGGCAAGCCGAACGCGCTCAAGATGCGCGAGCACAGCCATTCGTTCTCAACGGACGTCGTCAAATCGAAGGCGTGGCTTCCTACGAGGCCGAGTGGCAGCTTGAAGATGTGCGTAGTTGGCGTCGAACCATGTGGCACACACCATCGACCGCGATGTCGAGTGAGCGCCGTTTTCTCTTGTGCTCCCGCTAGGGAAATTCGCAGCTCATCGTCGTCCTTCGAGAGATTACTCGGCCGCTCTACCCCTTGCAGGATGCTCTCGACGCGGGCCTCGCTCAAGGCGCTGACTCGAATGGAGAAGACGTCCCCCGGTTCCTCACCGATTGGCAAGAGTTGAATAGCACCCACGCAATCACGCCCGATGGCTGCGAGCAGGTCGAAGGGGTCGCGCGTGGGGGTGCCGAACCGCGCCTGGATGCGCCTCCGCATCGGCTCGATATCTGGCAATAGATTGTCGAAGTAGTTGGCGACTTGCGGCCCCGTCACCGTGAGCCGATCGAGGTTGATCGGTATCGACAACGAAAGCGGCCTCGCTTCCTTGGCTTCGACCCAGCTCGCCTCGTAGGTGAAGGCCATGGCGCCACGGCTGGGAACCTGCCAATGACCAACGAGCATGCCGTTCGTCCAGACGCCAAGCTCGCGACTCCTCGACTGACGCGCCATTGACTACCACTCGGCAGCAGACGGCTTGCTAGGGCGCTCCCTCAGCACTACGTCGAGATCGAGCACTCGAGCGATGGCGATCAGTCGCTCGAGCGTCAGGTGCGCTTGCCCGCTTTCGAACAGCGAAAGCCGCGCTTGCTGAACGCCCAGCTTGGAGGCGAGGTCACGCTGCGAAATACCCCTCGCTTTCCGGCGCTGGCGCAAAATCTCCGCTGTCTGTTGCTCTGAAACGAGGCGTTGTTCCCGGTTCGATCTAGCCATTCCTATGCCCAAGAAAACAAATATTCTATTTTCGAATATTCGTCAAATATTCTATTTTCGAATATTTTACTGTTATTCGATTTTCGAATCAAACTGGCATCGCCGCTGCCCGGCCGCGCGGCGTCCGGGGCGGGCCCGAGGTCCGAAACGGCGGGCGTTGGGCTAGGCTCACAGGTAGACAGGAGGATTTGCGCCGTGCTCACACGCTCGGCGGCTTGGGCAGGTTGAGCGCGCCGGGGGCGGGCGTGCCGCCGGGGCCACCCCCGCCTTTGACGGCCAGGCGTGCCATGTGCACGGCCAGGCGTCGGTAGAGCTCGGCGGCGAAGCGCGGCTCGCTGCAGATTTCGGCGAAATCATCAGCGCGCACGCGCAGCAGACGCGAGGTCAGCTCGGCGACTGGCGGCGGGGCGTGGCCGAACACGCCGAGCAGCGACTCGGGATAGAGCAGTGCGCCCGGACCCACACTGCGCCCGTCGGGGTGCTTCACGACTCCCTCGAGCACGATGTAGGCGACCAAATCATTGGCGATGGCGCGCGGGATCGGCGCGTCCTTCGCCACCTCGATCTCCACCGCGGCCGACAGCGCGGTGAGCGCCACCGGCAACGGCAAGTCGACGAGCAGCGGGCTTTGCCGCGCGTTCTCGAGATCAGCGGCGCCCAAGCCGCGATCGCGGTCCGCGCGCTTGACGAAGCGATCGGCGATCTCGACCACGATGGCCGTGGCATTGTCGCGACCGCCCTCACCCGCACGCGCTACGAGCGCCCGCGCCGTGGCTTCCGGCGGTCCGTTGCGGATCAGATCGGTTATCTCTTGCTCGCCTTCCAGTTGGCCGTGCACGCCATCGCTACAGAGCAGCAGACGGTCGCGCGGACCGACATCCACGAACAGCGTATCGACCTCGACCGCATCCGAAAGCCCCAAAGCGTTCGTGACGCCAGACGAGCTCGGGGTCGGGTCACCGAGCGACATGCCCAAGCCATCGGGAGCGCGCGAAGGCCGAGCCGCCAGCGTATGGTCGTGGGTCAGCTGCAGCACTGCGCGCGCGCGGGCCAGGTAGACGCGACCGTCACCGGCGTGGGCGATGAAGGCGTGGTCCCGCGCCAACCAGACCACGTCGAGCGTGGTGCCCATCCCCGAATACTCGGGATTCTCGAGCGCCGCGCGCCGGATACGCTGGTTGGCCTGCTCCACCGCGCGCCGCAAGAAGGCCAGCACTCTGCGCCGCGACTCCAGGCCCGCGCTCGCGACATAGCGCTCCACGGCCCGGACGGCGCCCGGGGTGCTGAGGGTGGCTTGAATTTCCTCGACGGCCATGCGGGAGGCGACCTCACCTGCGCGGTGTCCGCCCATGCCATCGGCCACTGCAAACAGCGCAAACTCGGGCGAGACCAGGTGTGCGTCCTCGTTGGAGTCGCGTTTCGAGCCGGTGTCCGTCGCGACTCCATAGTCGGCGCGGAAGTCGAAGCGCGGCAGGATCGACGGCACTTGCCGCATCCTACCCCGCCCTTCGTTGCCGCGGACGGGCTTTCGAGCTACGGACGCCCTCCGTGCGCGTCCTCGGTATCGAGACCTCGACCAGCCAGGCTGGCGTGGCGCTCGTGGAGCAGGGCCGGCTGGTGCTGGCCCGCGCGCGAGCTCGCCCCCAGCAGAGCGCCGAGCAGCTGCTGCCCTTGATCGCGGAGGTTTTGGCCGAGGCGGGCTGGCAGCGCCGCGACCTCGAGCGCATCGGCGTGTCGGTGGGGCCGGGCTCGTTCACGGGACTGCGCGTCGGGATCGCCTGCGCGCAGGGCCTTTCGCTGGGACTCGGCGTCCCGCTGCTCGGCGTGACCTCGCTCAGGGCCATGGCGCGCGCCGTACCCGAGAGCGCGGTGGGGACGCGAGTTTCGCTGCTCGATGCCCGCCGAAATGAGGTGTTCGCCGGCGCCCACGCGGCTGGACCGGGCTGCTCGGAACTGCTCGCCCCGCGGGCGCTGCCACGCGCCACCGCGCAGAGCATGCTCGAAGCAGAGCTCACGGGGCCGTTGGTCTGGACCGGCAGCGGGCTCGGATTGGCCGGGGTAGCCCCGTCCGTGAGCTCCCCCGAGATCGACGAACCGTCCGCGCACGCGGTCGGGCTGTTGGCCGAAGAGCTGGATCCCGCAGATTGCCCGTCCTTACCGGTCTACGTCCGCGACGCCGGGGCTACGCTCCCGCGGCCTGGATGATATAGATGGCACGTGGCCGAGAGCGCCGAAAACAGTGAAGCTCAATCGCGGCTGGTCTCGCGCTACGGGCAGCGCTTCAGCGCCGGCTCGGTGCTGTTTCGCGATGGCGAGCCGGCGGACAAGGCGTTCCTGCTGCAGGACGGCCGAGTGCGCCTGCTCAAGCAGGCCGGTCGTATGGAGCGCAGCTTGCGCGTGGTTCGGCCGGGGGATCTCTTCGGCGAGTCGGCGCTGATCCGGGGCGCGAGTCGCAGCTCGACCGCGGTGGCGCTCGACGACGTGGTAACCCTGGCCTTCGACCACGCAACGTTCGAGCAGGTCCTGGCCACCAGTCCGGAGGTGGCAAGCCGGGTCCTGAGCCAGCTGATGCGACGCCTGCGCGACGCCGAGGATCAGATCGAAATCCTGATGCTGCGTGACGGCCAATCCAAGGTGGTCGTGGCCCTGATGAAGTTCGCACAGCAGGAGCAACTGGCCCTGCAGGCGGAAGGCCGCTCGAGCTCCGCGAGTCAGATCTCCCTGACTCTGTCGCCGCTCGAGCTGTCCGCGCAGGTGGGGCTGGACGTGGACACGGTCAAGCGCATCGTCGCTCAACTGCGGGAGACCGGCCACATTCGCATCCAGGACGAGCGCGTCGAAGTGCCGAACCTCGATAGCCTGCGCGACCTCTATAGCCTCCTCGGCATCAAGGACCAGCTCCGGGGTCAGGCCCCAGGCTCGTCCCGAACGCGCGCCCGATGAAACCCCTGCTCACGTGGCTCCTGGTGGCTGTGGTCTCTACCCTGGCCGCCTGCGCAGGCGGCTCAGGCGAGGGCGCCAGTGACCCCGATCGCATGAGCGACAGCGAATACGACATCGCGCGCGATCTGTGGCTGCGCCGCAGCTCACCGCGCCAGGCCTTGGATCACGCTCTGAAGGCCGTGGAGCTCAACGACGAGAATGCCGATGCCGCTCACCTGGTGGCCCTGCTTTACATGGATTTCTGCAGCAGAAGCCCGGTCGAGTGCCGCTTGCCCGAGGCGGAGAAGCACGCGCGGCTGGCTCTGAAGGCCCGGGCAGACTACCGCGAGGCGACCAACACGCTCGGCGTGATCCTGATCCATCAGAAGCGCTACGCCGAAGCCATCCTGGTGCTCAAGCCGCTGACCGAGGACATCCTGTACCACACCCCTGAAATTGCGTGGGGAAACCTGGGTTGGGCGCAGCTGGAGTCGGGCGGGACGGATGCCGCCATCGAATCCTTACGGCGCAGCGTCGCTGCCCAGCCTTTGTTCTGCGTTGGTCTGTTTCGCTTGGGCCTTGCTTACGAGCGACGCCGAGAGGACACCGCCGCCGCCGAGGCGCTTACGCGCGCACTGGAAACACAGGCTCCAGGCTGTAACAGCCTGCAAGACGCGTACGCCGCGCGCGCGCGCATCGAGCTGCGTCTCGGCAATCAAGAACGCGCCCGGACGGACCTCGCGCGCTGCGTGGAGCTGTCTCGAAAGACGAGCGCCGGGAAAGAATGCAGCTCCATGCTGCAAAAGTTCAAGTAGTCTCGGCATCCCTCCGATGCCCTCCGTTGGTCAATACCTGCGCGACCTGCGCGAACAGCGCAAGATGAGCGTCGCCGAGGTATCGAGGGCGACGCGCGTGCCAATGGCGAGCGTCGAGCGCATCGAGGCGGATCGCTTCGACGAGCTACCGGGCGAAGTCTTCGTGCGCGGCTTCTTGAAGTCGTACGCGCGTTCGCTCGGCGTGCCGCCGGACGACGTGCTGGCGCGCTATACGGCCTCGCGCCGCGTGGCGTGGGTCACGCCCCTGCCGATTGCCGCTCCCACCAAGCCGGCGCGCGGACGCCGGTTGGGCGTGGCGGTGGCGTTCGTGCTGCTGCTCATCCTGTTCACGCTGGCGCTCAGCATCGTGCTCAAGCCGCGCGGCGACGACATGCCGCAAGAGCTTTCGGACGGCGCGCGCGACGCGCGAGCGGTCAGCGCGGCGCATCTCGGTTAACGTGGGGTCCAGCAAGGCAAGGGCGCGCATCGTTACCGAAGCGCTGCTCGTGCGCCGCATCGAGTACGGCGAGTCGGATCTCGTGCTGACACTACTCACCCAGAAGGTCGGCAAGGTCAGCGCTCTGGCACGCGGTGCGCGCCAGAGCACCAGGCGCTTCGCCGGCGCGCTCGAGCCGATGCACACGCTGCTGGTCGAGCTGGACGAGCGTCCCTCAGCCGAGCTGCTGACACTCGTCTCGGCGACGCTCAAGCAGCCGCGCGCCAAGATCCTGAGCAACCTGCCAGCCATGGAAGCAGCTGGAAAAGCACTGTCCTGGGTACGTCGCGCCGCGCCGCCGCGCACGCCGGAGGAGGCGCCGTACGCGGTGCTGACCAGGCTGCTCGACCAACTTGCGGCCGCGGAGGACAATGACGCGGTCGCAGCAGCGCTGGCCGAAGCAGGGCTGTCACTGCTCTCGGCCTTCGGCTGGGGCATCGACTTCGAGCGCTGCGTGCGCTGCGGTCGCCAAGCCAGCCCCGAGCAGTCGGCCAGCGTCGACGCGGTACGGGGCGGCCTGATCTGCCGCAACTGCGGCGGCGCGCGCCTGCGCATTTCGGCAGCCGCGCGCACGCGCGTGGCGCGCGCGGCTGCCGGTGAAACCGGTGTGCTGCTCAGCGAGGACAGTGCTCAGACGCTCGCGCTCGTGGAAGCGGCGCTGGGCGCCCACGCCGGCATCGAGTAGAACGCTTGGACTTGAGCCGCGACCTGGCCAAAACCACCGCGCACGAGAGCCCCCAGGCGTCGGAGCAGCGCCGAATCACGCGGCACGCCGGGGTGGTGGCGAGCGGCACCTTGCTCAGCCGCCTGCTCGGCCTGCTGCGCGATCAAACCATCGCGGCCGTGTTCCCGCGCGCGGTGACTGACGCTTTCTTCGTCGCCTTCACCATCCCCAACGTGCTGCGCCAGCTGCTCGCCGAAGGCGCGGTACAGAGCGCAGTCTTACCGGTGCTGAGCAAGACGCGCGAGCAAGCCGGCGACGCCGAGGCCAGGCGCTTTTTTCGAGCAACTCGCGGGCTTTCTCTGAGCATCTTGCTCGTGACCAGCCTGCTCGGAGTTCTGCTCGCCCCGCAGCTGGTCGAGCTGTTCGCCACCGGCTACAGCGAGCACCCCGGACAGACCGAACGCACGGTGCTGCTCACGCGCTGGGTGTTTCCGTACATCTTTTTCATGGGCACCGCCGCGCTGGGCGTGGCGGCGCTCAACACGCACCAGCGCTTCGTCGCCACGTCGTTCGCTCCAGGCCTGCTCAACGTGGCGTTCATCATCTGCTCGCTGACCTTGCCGGGCTGGCTGATGGCAACCGGCTACGACGGAGCGCTGGCGCTGGCAGCTGCCGTGCTGATTGGCGGCATGCTGCAGGTGGTCGCCCAGTGGCCGAGCCTGCGCGCCATCGGCTACTTCGAGCGGCCCAGCTTCGAGTGGTCACATCCGGGGGTGCGCGAGGCGCTCGGGCGCATGCTGCCGGTGATGCTCGGCATGGGCGTCTACTACATCGACGTGGTGCTGGCGCGCCGCTTTCTATCGGAGCTCGGCATGGGCGCACAGAGCTACTATGGCTGGGCGCTTCGGCTGTGCGACTTTCCGCAGGGCATCTTCGTGATGGCGCTGCAGACCGCGGCACTGCCGAGCCTGGCCAAGCTGGCGGCACGCGGCAGCTTCGATGAGCTCGGACAGAGCTTCGCGTTTGGCATGCGCCTGACCTTGTTCGTTTCGATCGCAGCTACGGCGCTGTTCGTCGGGCTCGCCGAGCCGTTAGTCGTGCTGCTGTTTCAGCGCGGTGAGTTCGACGCGGTGTCGTCGCACGAAACGGCTCGTGCGCTGATCGCGCAAGGCGCCGGCATCTGGCTGGTGGCCAGCGTCCGGCAATTGACGTCGACCTATTATGCACTCGGTGACACGCGAACTCCGGTCGTGGTGGCGGCCATCGACCTGGCGGCTTTCATCGGCCTGTCGCTGGGCCTGCGCGGCAGCCTGGGTCACGTCGGCATCAGCGTCGCGATCACCGGAGCCAGCCTGGTGCAAGCGCTGTTACTTTGGCTGTGGCTCGGTCGCAAGCTGACGAGCCTGCGCGGCAAGGAGATCGCCCTCTCGGCTGGACGCACCGTGCTGGCGGCGGGCGCGGCGATTGTGGTCGCGCGCCTGCTGGCCTCGAGCGTGGCGGGCGGTGCGGACGCGCTCGGACGCGCCCTGCCCGGGTTGGTCGGTGCCGGCTCTTTCGCCGTGGTGTTCCTGCTCTTCGCCTGGGGGCTGCGCAGCGATGAGCTGGTGCTAGTGGCCTCCCCCATCTTGCGTCGCTTCCGAAAGAACCAAACCTGACCATGGCCACCGCCAAAGCCCCTCCCTTCCAGGTGCAACGCGCCGAGTTCGTGGCCGCCGCGCGCCGGTCCGCCGAGCTCCCGCCACCGACCAAGATCGAAATCGCGTTCGTGGGGCGCTCGAACGTCGGCAAGAGCAGCTTGCTGAACAAGCTGCTCAACCGACGCGGGCTGGCACGCACCAGCTCGACGCCCGGCTGCACGCGGCAGATCAACTTCTTCGACGTGAAGGCCGCGCGCGGGCTGGAGCTGCTTCTGGTCGATCTGCCCGGTTACGGCTACGCCTCGCGCTCGAAAAAGGAACGCGAAGAGTGGGCGGATCTGATCGAGCAGTACCTGCTGGAGCGCGCCACCTTGCGCGCGGCAGCCGTACTGTTCGACGCCCGGCGGGGGCTCGAAGCAGACGACGCAGACGCCGTGAAGCTCGTGACCCAGCACGGTCGAGTCAGCCGCCAGGCGCCCCAGGTGGTGCTGGTGGCTACCAAGCTGGACAAGGTTCCGGCCCGCTCGCGTCCGAAGCTCGAGGGGCTGCGTATCGACGGGCGCCGCGTCGTCCCGTTCTCGACCGAGCAGGCCGAGACCACGGACGCAGTCTGGCGCGCGCTACTCCGCGCGGCGGACCTCAAGGCCTAAGGCACCGAGCCGTGGGCGTCGGGGCCCACCAGCTCACGCTTGCAGTCGCCATAGACCGTGAAGCGGTGAGCCGGCGAACCGCTGGTCTCGAAGCGCCAAGCTGGCCCGGCCTTGGCGCGGAAGTACTCGATGTGCGCCAGGCGATCCTTCGGTACTTTGCGCTTGCGGGCCAGACGCCAGATGTCTTTGACCGTGCACTGTGGCTCGGGCAGGGGCTCGACCGCCGCCGGTCCGCACGCGTGGTCGGCAAGGTCCGGTTCAGCGACCAACCCTTCCTTGCGCAGAACCACGTTCTGTCTGCCGCAGGTCAGCCGCTTGGGCAAAGTACCGGGCTCGAGCGGCGGCTGCGCGCCGTGCCCGACCGGGCTCTGGAACACGTAGCGCACGCGACCCGGTCCCTCGGAGAGATCGATCGTGCCGTCGCTCTGGGCACCGTCGATGACGATGCCGCGCAAGTTGGGACGCTTGGTCAGCTTGCGGGCCGCCGCGAGGCTGGCGATCGGGTCCACGGCTTTCGGAAAACCCGTGAGCCCGTCGAGCGTGGGAGGCCCGGGTGGCTCGCTCGTCTCAGGTCGCGAGCGCTCCCGAGCCCATAGCGAAATCGCAAGACACAGCGCGAAGGAACCCGCGACTATGAGCAGCCCGTACAAGCGATCGCGCTTGCGGGCGGCGTCCCAGGTCTGGAGCCCGGCCGAGTCGGCTGGCGGGGTCGGTTCCAAGGCGCGCTTCATAACCTGGAGGCGTGCTGCCTAACAAGGCGTTGCAGGTCGGAGAGGGACGCGCTATCTGGTCGCTCCCCCCACCTTTCGGGCGCATAACTCAGCGGTAGAGTGCGTCCTTCACACGGACGAAGTCGCAGGTTCAATCCCTGCTGCGCCCACCCGAAGCTGGATCCCAGGCCCTGCTGCGTCTGGTAGCCTGAGCCGCCCATGCGGGCGACCCTTCCGTGCTTAGCGCTCGGTGTGATGCTGACTGGGTGCGCCGCCCACCGCTCCAACGTGCGCAACGTCTGGCTGCCGGCCTACGTGTTCGGCGCGTTCGGCGGTGGAGACCTGGACGTGCGTGATCACTGCGCCTCGGGGGTCGCCGACGAGCTCTCGGTCGGCTCGAGCTGGGCAACGCTGGGGGTCTCGGTAGCGACCATCGGGATTTACACGCCGCGAGAGGTCAGGTTGCGATGCGCTCCGCAGCGCTGACCCTCGCCTGCGCCCTGCTCGCAACGGGTTGCGCCAGCACCACGCTGCGTTCCGGCGAGCCACCGGGCAGGACCGCCGCTGGCCTGAACGAGAAATGGCACGCCGGATTCCTGTTTGGGACCGTGCGTGGCATCGAGCGCTACGAGCTCTCGCGTGCCTGCCCCCAAGGTTGGTCGGAGATCCGTATCGAGCCTGACCCGTTCACGTTGCTGGCCGGAGCGGCAACGCTATTCATCTATTCTCCTTCGCGCGTCACCGTGGTCTGCGCGCGAGGCCCAGGCGATGAAGAGCTGTCTTTCTGATAGCCTGAGCGCCGTGAAGGCCCGGATCTGTTGCGCGGCGCTGCTCTTGCCTGGCGCTGCGTGGGCCGAGGGGCCACCACCACCGCCAGCTGCGGCGAGCCAGCGCGTGCCCGAATCGGTCGCCTTGCCTGGCGCCGCTGTTCCAGCGCCGGCGCCTGAGGCCGACGCCATCAAGGTGCGCGTTCACGGCGAGTACGAGCTCAGGCAGAGTTTTCTGACCGCGCTGCCGTTGCGCACGAGCGGCGACGGGCCCGCGCACCTCGATCAGACGATCCGCCTGTTTCATTGGTTGCGTCTCAGGCCGCTGGTCCTGCTCGGGCGACACTTCGAGGTGCGCGCCGAAGGAGACCTGCCTCGCGGCATGATCTACGGCAAGGAGCTCGAGGCGATTCCGGACAGCGGCACGGATTTCGATCGCCAACAACCGGTGCGAGCCCAGCCGCGGATGTTGCGGGTGACTGCTCGGAACAGCGTCGGTGAAGTCACGCTGGGTCACACCACGACCCAGGCCGGCATGGGACTTTACGACAATGCCGGCGACGACCCGCGCTGGTTCGGCACGCCCGAGCGCCCGGCCACGTACGAGCGCGTGGAGCTGCTCAGCGGCAACGACGCTTCGACGCTACGCGTGGGCGCGGCGGGCGACCTGGCGTTCGAGGACGGCCGCCTGTCGCTGCTCGACGGCGACCGACTGTGGCGCGTCGGTTTGAGCGCGCGTTACGCGCCTACCGCCCGGGTACACCTGGACCTATTGGCGCGCTACGAGACGCTCGCGCCGCGCGATGGGCTGGGTGGCGCGCAGACCTTCGTGTTCGACCTGACCGGCGGTTTTCGCGCCGTTTTACCGGGGCGAGCCGGTGAGCTGTTCGGGCAGTACGAGGCCATCTACCAGGTCGGTAGCGTCGATGAGCCAACCGCGCTCGCCAGCACGGGAGGCGAGCGCGCCGTGGCTGCGCTGGCCGCAGCCGCCCGCGTTGGAGCAGCGCTGGAGCGCGTCCAGGCGTCCCGGCGTTACGCGCCCCTCGTCGTCTCGCTCGAATGGGGCATGAGCTCGGGCGACCCTGATCCCAGCGACGATGAGCTCCACCGCTTCGTGATGAATCCGAACCATGGAGTCGGCCTGCTTTTGTTCAGCGAGCTGCTTCGTTTCAAAACCTCGCGGGCGCAGGCTTTGCTCGGCCGAGCAGACAGCGCAGCCGGGCAAGCTCGGTTTTTCGGCCTGGCAACCCGCGGCGGCGTGGCGGGCGCCACTTACCTCAACCCGGTGCTGCTCTTTCGGCCCATGCCCGATCTCGGGCTCAAGCTCGGGGCGGTGGTGGCCTCGGCCACCAGCGCCGTCGTGGATCCCTCGACGCTAGCGAGCAGCGGGCAGCGCCAGAACTTCGACGGCGGCTCACCGCTCGGGCGCAGCCTGGGCACCGAGCTCGACGTCGGCGCGGAGCTCCGCGTACCGCTCCAGCCACCGACCGAGCTGCGCATCTCCGTCGAAGGCGGCGTAGTCTTCCCGGGGTCGGCCTTCGATGCCGAGGACGGCAACAGCCTGGGCACCCAGGCCATCAGCACCGCGGGCCTGGGTTTCACCTTCTGAATCGCCATGAAGTATCGAGTCGAACACGCGGGCCAGATCTTGGAGGTGGAGGTCGACCTCCTGCCGGATGGTTGCGTGGTGCGCGGGCCCGATGCGCAACCGCATCGCATCGTGCTCGAAACGCGTCCCGATGGCAGCCAGCGCGCCTTCACCCCTTGGGGTGAGCTCGAGCTGCAGAGCGCGCGCCGCGGTTCGGAGCTCTGGGCTCACGTGGCAGGGCGGCGCCTTCAGGCACACGCGGCGCGCGTGCGGCCCTCGGGCAAGGGCGCCCTGGCGGCAGCGGCGGGGTCGGTTTGCGCGCCGATGGCCGGCCGGCTGCTGCGCATCGAAGCCAAGGTCGGCGAGCAGGTGCGCGCGGGTCAACCTCTCGCAGTGATCGAGGCGATGAAGATGGAGAACGAGCTAGTCTCACCGCTCGACGGGGTCGTGACCCAGGTGCTGTTCGAAGCGCCCACCACCGTGGATAAGGGTGCCCTCATCATCCAAGTAGAGCCCACGTGAAGCGCCTGGCCTTCTGTCACGCCCCTACTCCGGTTTGGCACAACGCCCGCCTCGACCGCCTGCTCGGCTTCGAGCTGTGGGTCAAACGGGACGACATGACCTCGGGCGCGGCCGCAGGCAACAAGATCCGCAAGCTCGAGTATTTGCTGGCCGACGCGCTGAGTCACTCGGCGACGACCCTCATCACGTGCGGTGGCGCGCAGTCGAACCACGCGCGCGCTACTGCCCTGCTTGGTCGCGAGATCGGCCTACGCACCCTGCTGTTGCTGCGCACCTCGAAGCCCTCGGAACCACCGGCGCCGGTCGGCAACCTGCTCCTCGATCGCCTGGCGGGCGCCGAGCTGCGCTACATCACGCCGGAGCAGTATCGGGATCGCGCCCTGCTGATGGCCCAGGCGGCCGCCGAGCTGAACGATCGCGGTGAGGTCGCCTACGTGATCCCGGAGGGCGGTTCCAATGGTCTGGGCGCGCTGGGCTACGTCACCTTCATCGAGGAGCTGCTGGAGCAACAACGCGCCGGCGAATTGCCACGCGACCTGGATCTGATCGGCTTCGCGTGCGGCTCGGGCGGGACCGCTGCGGGCATTGCGCTCGGGCTCGGCCGCTTTCCGGAGGTAGCCGGGCGCGCGCTAGCGCTCGCGGTCTGTGACGATCGCGCCTACTTCGAGCGCGTCATCGCCGACATCTCGGCGGAGGCGCGTCGGCTGCAGCCAGCGCTGCTCGAGCCGGGGCCGCTCGAGATACGTGACGACTTCAAGGGCCCGAGCTACGGCGTACCGAGCTCGCAGCAGCTCGAGTTTCTGCTCGAGGTGGCGCGCGTGAGCGGCTTGATCCTGGACCCCACCTACACCGGCAAGGCGCTGTTCGGCCTCGCACAGCTCTCACCCAAGCCGCGCCGGGCCTTGTTCGTGCACACGGGCGGGCTGCCCGGGCTTTTGGCAGAGTCCGAGCTCATCGCTCGGGCATGGGCACGCGGCGCAAGCGACTCTTGAACGTCGCAAGCGAGCTGCGCGCTTTCGCAGCAAGCTGCTTGTCCAACGCTAGATCTCGCTTCTCACCCGGATCTGCCGCGAGATCGAACAGACCGAGCACACGGCCCTCGCTGGCCGTCACCTTCAGATCGCCCTCGATCAGCGCCTGGCGCTCCGCGTTGTAGGGACCGCGCGCCATGTCGATGAACACCGGCCGCATCGGGTCCGCTTCCCCGGGCAGGCGCAGCACGTCGCTCAGCAGCGACTGACCGCTCAGCGCCTCGGCAGCGCCGGGCAGCGGCACTCCGAAAAGCTCGAGGATCGTCGGAACCAGATCGATGCCGCTGCGTCGCGCACTGACGCGCCGCGCCGCAACGCCCGGCACGGACACGATCAGCGGCACGCGCACCAGCTCCTCCCACAGCTCGAAGCCGTGGCGGATCATGCCGTGCTCGCCGAAGGCCTCACCGTGGTCGCTGGTCACGATCACCGCAGTGCGGGCCCCCAGTGGCTGCTGGCGAAGAGCGGCCATCACCCGCCCCAGGTGATGATCGACGAACGCAACCTCACCATCGTAACGGTCGCGCGACTTCGGACCGAAATCGTGCTCGGGATGCGGCGCGTACTCGGCGTGGGGGTCCACGTAATGGATCCACATGAAGAAGCGCTGCTGTCCGAGCTCCGGCGCTTGCAGCAGCTCGATGGCGGCGTCGCTCTGCTTGTCGCTGTTGGAGGTTTGATCGCCTTCGATGGCCGCCACCTTGGGCGCGGCGCTCGAGTCGATCACGTCGAAACCACGCTCGAAACCGGCGTCCTTGTAGAAGTACCAGTAGCCCTGTACACTGAGCGTACGCACGCCCGCAGCCTGCAAGCGCTGCTGTACGAAAGTCTCGCGTTTCGAGTAGCGATTGAAGTGCAGGAAGCCGCCCTCGAGCTCGCTGGCGTACTTGCCGATGAGCAGCGGTCCCATGCTCTTACCGGTGTAAGAAGCCAGCGCGTAGGCCCGCTCGAACACCACGCTCTTCCGCGCCAGCGCGTCGAGCGTCGGCGAAACGGGGCGACCGTAACCCATGTAGCCGAGGTCGGCGCGCAGCGTATCGATCGTTACCAGCAGCAGATTGAGATCCGGCGCCAGTCTTTGGCGCGTGCCGGCGGTTTCGATGGGCGCCGCGGTCAGCGCGACTGGCTTGGCGTCACCGTCCAGACAATCCTCGTCCCGGCCATTGCCCGGAACGTCGACGGCGCGAGGGCTGATCTTGGCATTGCGATCGTCGCAGTCGCCGCCCGCGAACGCCGCGCTCACCCCGTCCCGATCGCGGTCCGTGGCCCGGCGTAGCAGCGCGAGCGCGATGCGCGACAGCGGCGCGTGCCGCTCGACCGCCAGCGCCGCTGACTCGGGCAGCGAAACGCTGCGCGCCGCGCGCAGCGTCAGGTAAGCAGACCCCGCGACGAGCAGCGCGGCCAGAGCCAGCTTGAGCGCGCTGCCTGGGCTCGGCCAAAGCAGCCCCGCCGCCAAAATCAGTAGCAGCAGGCCCGGTGCGCGCAGATCGAGCTCCTGACGCCTCAGCACGCCCAAGATGCGAAAGGGCCCACCAGCGCCGCTCGTTTCCCCGACCGCGATCAACAGACCGACGCCCCCAACCAGCAAGGCCAACGACGCCAGCAGCACGAGGCGGGGCGACCAACGCTCGAGCGCCCGGTACTCCGACAGCGCCACCACCACCACCCGTAGCCCAGCCGCCAAGGCCAGCAGCAGCGGCAGCGCCGCCAGCGCCACGCCGGTTCCTCCGGTCGCCTCCATCGACAGGGTACGCGCGGTCACGCCCGCGACGGCGAGCAGGCCCGGCGGAATGGCCAGCGCGAGGAGCGGCGGCGTGAGCAGCCATGCGGCTCGCGCGCCGCCGCGGCTCTGCCCGAGCCTGTGCCAGAACGCGACTCCATCGAAGGCCTCACCCGACAGGAACGCGAGCCGCAAGCCCCAGCTGCTCGCGCCCACGAGCAGCGCCAGTGGTGCGCTAAGCCCCAAGCAAGCCCCCAAAAGTCCGGAGGTACCGGACGCGCTGGTCGCCGCGCGCGCGTCCAGGAAACTACTGAGCCCCGCGCCGACCAGTGCGCCGGCAGAAGCGCCGAGCAGGCCGCGCCACGTGCCTTTCCAGCTGATGCTCACCGCGTCCCAACCTACTGCCGACGCGCGCGCTTGGCACGCGCCAGCGGGTGCGCCTTGTCATAGACCGTCAGCAGCTGGTCCAGCGAGACGTGGGTGTAGCGCTGCGTCGTGGACAGGCTCGAGTGACCGAGCAGCTCCTGGATCACCCGTAGATCTGCGCCGCCCTCCAGCAAATGCGTGGCGCACGAGTGACGCAGCGCATGCGGGTGCAGATCCGGTCGGCCCGCGCCGAGCGCGCCATAGCGCTGCACGAGCGCCTGAACGCGGCGCACGCCGAGACGCTTGCCGCGGCGCGTGAGGAGGAGCGCCTTGTCATCGAGGTAGCGCGTCCGCGGATGAGCGAGCTGGCTGCGCCTGGGTAGGTACTGCTCGAGCGCGGCCAGCGCCTTGCCGCTCATCGGTACGAGCCGCTCCTTGCGGCCCTTACCGAGCACTCGCACCTCACAGGCTCGAGTGTTTACGTCGTTCAAGTCGAGCGCGGCGAGCTCGCTCACGCGTAGCCCCGAGCCGTAGAGCAACTCGAGCAGGAGGCGATCCCTCAGCGGCTCGGCGGCGTCGCTAGCGGCGTCCGAGCTCGGGGCCTCGACCACCTCGGCCGCCGCCTCGGCACGTAGCACCAGCGGCAAGCCGCGGCTCAGTTTCGGCGATTGGATGAGCGCGGCCGGGTTCTCGCGCACCTCACCCGAGCGTCCCAGAAAGACGTAGAGCGCGCGCACGCTCGACAGCTTGCGCGCGATGCTGGTGGCGGCAAGCTCCTGGGCCAGGTTGCCGAGCCAGGCGCGCAAGCTAAGCCGCGTGACATCGCCGAGCCGCGGCTCGCGTGCCAGCTGCTCACGCAGGAACTGAACCAACCCGCTCAGATCGCGGCGGTAGGCCTGCACCGTGTGAGATGAGGCACGCCGTTCGAACGCCAGGTATTCGGCGAAGCGCTCCACCACCGAAGCGAGCTCGGGGCCTGAAGCTGAACGCCGCACCGCGCTAGGCACGGCCCGAGCCTAGCCGCGATAGGCCGAAAAGGCCCATAAAGCCGAGCCAAGCCCGAACAATACCAGCCCCCAGCGTCCTTTGAGCCAAACGATTCCACCTGGTGAAAGCGCGCTCCGCGCAAACCATGCGAGCCCGAGCCCGGCCAGCAGCAGCCCGACCGACAACAGACTGCCCCAGGGCAACTGCTCGGCGCTGCGCTGCTGGGCCTGTTTGAACAGCCGCCCGGCCAGCTCCGACTGGGTCGACTCGGCGCCCGCTCGAGCGGCCTGAAGCCGCGCCAAGTTACGGTTGGCCTCTTCGAGGCGCTCGGGAAACGGCCTGACCAGCGAGGCACTCTCCAAAACGGCGGCGCGCTGCGCCTGCCAGGCCAGGACCGAGATGTCGGACTTGCCGAGCGCCTCGGCGCCGCGCGCGATGGCGACGAGCCGTTCATAGCCGCGCCGCACGTGAGGCGCTCCGGGCGCGTATGCCGAAGCCGCGCGCCGCGCATGCTGGATCGAAGCGTGCAGATCATTGGCATCGAAGGCGGCATCGCTAGCGGCAATCTCGCGCTCACCGTCGAGCACCGCGCGCAACGTGGCGACGGCCCCAAACAGCAGCGCCGCGCAAAGGCCCCAGACCACGAGCGAAAGCAGCGAACGCCCGATCCACCTCGAGCTCATATGAAGTCGCGGCGCTTGAAGATCACGCTAGCCGACGTCAAGAGGAGTAGCGACCAGGCCAGTGCGTGCAGCACAGCGCGACCCACGTAGGGCCACAAAGGTACATCGGGTGCCTCGCCGGTCAACAAGGGGCGCGGCGGGACGTAAAGCATCAAGTTGGGCACCACCTTGCTCACGAACAGACCGGCGGTATGGCCGAGCTCGCCGAAGATCTTGACCGGGAGCCTTGCCAGCCCATCTGCGGAGCGCCCGATGATGAAGAACCCGAAAGTGAGCATCGCGGTCAAAAATGGCGAGGAGAAAGCGGAAAACAACAGCGCGATGCCAGAAATGATCGCCACCTCGCACAGGGTCAGGATACCGAGGCCGATCAGCACGCGCCGATCATCAGAAGCGCCAGCCGAGAGCAACGCGCCACACACCCCCAGAAACGCTGCCCAAGCGATGGGCAAATACGAGATGGTGCGGCGCTTCCTGTAGCCGATGAGTGCGAGCACACAGGCGCTCCCGAAGAACAAGCCGAGCGTCTTGCCCACACCGGTGCCGGCGATCAGCCCGACGACGAGCAGCACGATGCCGGTGTTGGCGACCACGAAGACCACGAGCAGCAGCAGCATCCCCAGGTACTTGCCGACCAGGTACTCAGTACGGGTCACCGGTCGCGCCAGGATCGGAAAGAGCGTCTTCAGCTCCAGCTCTCGATAGAGCGAGGTCGCGCCCAGCACCACCGCAACGATGATGGCATAGAGCGAAATCGAGGCTGCCCCGAGGTCGCTGAGCACGCGCAGCTGGTTTTTCGAGGTGTAGGTGCCGACCACGACCGCATAGCCCAGGGTCGAAAGCGCCATGGCGAACAGGCCATGCAGAATGCGAGCACGCACCGCCTCGCGGTAAGTGTTCAAGGCGATCACCAGCACGCGGGCCAGCATATGCCGCCCTTTTAGCGCATCCCCCCGCCCCGGGCACAGCCCTATCGCAAGCTGCTCGTCTGCACGGCGAGCGCGCGCGGCTCGACGAAAGCCCGAATCTTACTCGGCGCGTGCAGCATCATGCTGGCGATGCGGTCCTCGAACAGCAGCCGCGCCAGGCCGTCACCCAGATCCAGCGCGGCGGCGACCGTGATCAGGGCGCGGCCCTGCGGCAAGGCCTGCACGCGGAAGAAGCCCCACACGTCGCGAATATCGTGCGGCTGGGCGGGATCCATCCAAAAGCGGATCGTCTCACCGTCCTTTTCGCGGTCGAGCACGACCGTGTAGCGAGCGTCAACCAGGCCGCTACCCTGGACGAGCTCCACACGCGACAAGCCGTCCGCGGAGCCGAGCAGCCGGGCGCTCTTGGTGCGGGGCAAGGCCTCCGGCCAGTTGGTGACGTCCGACAACGCCGCCAGCACCGCCTCCGGTCGCGCCTCGACTATTTGGTAGGAAACGCCGCCCACGTAGCGCCCCTGCTCCGTATCGAAGCGCATGGGGCGAGACACAGTGTGGCCAGCGCTGAGCGCGCCGCGCTCCACCTTCGTGAGCGGGGCCTGCCCGCTGGGAGGCGCCGCCTGAGCGGCACGGGGCAGTAGGAGCGCAAGCGCGACCAAACAGCCCCAGAGCGAGCGCACGGCAACGTGGCGCATGTCAACCAAGCTAACGCCGATTGCTAGACCCCGCCCCCACTCAATTGTCATCAATTGTAAGCGGGTCTTGCGGTCTCGTGGGTCGGTGGGGCCCCAACCCCACCTCCACAGCTTCGTTACTCGAGGGGTGCCGTAAAAATGTCCAGTTTCCAGGCACCTGCGTCGCCGTCGTAACCGTCGATTTGGATGAAGTAATCGCCAGCGGGCAAGTCCAAATCCAGGAAGCTTCTGCCCTCGCGATAACCGGGCGCGCAGGCCAGCGGCAACTCCGCGCCAGGACAGAACGTGCCCTTGCGGATCGCGAGCATGGTTTCGTAGCTGCTGCCTTGCATGTCGAAGATCACGCGGCGCGGCTGGCTGAGGTGGAGCTTGAGCATCTGGTCGGGCGCACCCCCCACGTCCTGTCCGCCGAAGTCGCAACCTGCCGAGAAGTCCGCAAAGGCGTTGCTGGTGTTGCCGCTGAAGCGACCACCTGCCTCGGTAGCGGTCACCAGCGCGTCGCAAGCGTCGGCAAACGGCACGTGAACCGTCGCAAGCGCCGGTCGGTCGAACCAGCTCAGGCCCACCGGATTGCCGTAGGCGGACTCGATGATCGCACGGTAGCCACCAGCAGCAAGGCCATAGCGCTTCGCGCGCTGCGTGCCGCCCCCACTGCTACACGTCAGGCTGTCCGCACAGGCCAGGTCCGCAATGCTCACCGCGCCCACGTCACCCTCCGAAAAGCGTCCGATCAGCGCCACGTCTCGCTTTTCTGCGAGCTCGAAGCCAAAGGTCGAATCCGGGGCGCCCACCAGGCAACCGGGGTCAACCGCGTCTTCGTGGATCGACAGATTGACGAGCGCTTCCACGCCCGAGCTGAGCGGCTGCGGATCATCACAACCTTCACCCGGCGGCGCCGGCGAGACCTCACCCGTCTCGAGCCGAACGCTCACGTCGTCGAAGCCGGTCGCGGCGAGCACCACGGCGTACGTGCCCGCGGGCAAATCGCGCTCGAACAAACGACCCGGCTGACCCACGCGGCACGTGAGCTCACTCTTGCAGCCGGCATCGAGCAGCGACAGCACCGGCAGGCCCAAACCGGACTGTGCCTCCGCAATCACCGTCACGTCGCTATCCTGCTCGAGTGTGAACTTCACGAAGGCATCGCCGGTCTCGGGGCCGCAGGCAGAGTTGAAATCCGCGACATAACCGGGCAGCCGGAAGAGCAGCGGTTCGGCACCCGGCGCGAGCGTCGGCGCGGTCTCGCACAGCTCGCCGGGCTTGGCCTCGGCAGCGCGGAAATCGACCAACACCAGGGCCGTGGCCTCGACGTCGGCTGCCAGGTAGAGCGGGTAGCTTCCGGCCGTTAGCCCGCGCAAGATGCGCCGCCCGACGCTGGCCCCTAGCGGCGAAACGAGCGAGGCCTGGCAGCTTACGCTCTTCAAGTCCCCGCACGTGCCGGAAGTGCCGAGCGCCAACCGACCCTGGTCCAGTTTGACGGTGACATCGACGTCGAAGGGGCCACCCTCCGGCACCACCAGCATCAGCACTGCATCGCGAAAACCTTCGAGCTCCGTCGCGCACGAGCTCGGATAGTTCAGCACGGTACCGGTCAGGTCGATGTCGTAGAAGCCGGAGCTCGAGACCTCGAGCGCGTCGTCGCAGCTGTCGTGCTCGGGCGTCGCGCAGCCTGCCTCATCGACTGCGTCGTCGCAGTTGTCGTCGCGGTGATTGGCGCAGATCTCGATGACGGCGCTATTGACCAGCGCGCTGGCGTCGTCACAGTCGCCGCCCCCGCAGTGGCGCGTCGGGTCGCCGTCGCCGTCTGCGTCACGTGGATCATTGCGGCACGACTGGGTCTCCTCCACGCAGACGTCGATGGTGCAGGTGCTGTCGTCGCTGCAGGCCACCGGTTCCCCGAACACGCAGCCGTCCCGCACGTCGCAGCGCTCCGCACCGTTGCAGTAGGTGCCATCATCGCAGGTCGCGTCGTCCGGCTCGAAGCGGCAGCGTCCAAGCTGCTGATCGCAGCGGTCCTGGGAGCACTCGACCCGGTCATCGCATTGGCCGTCGTCCTCGCAAGGTCCGCCCAGCGTCGGATCCGGGTCGTTACCCGCATCGACGTCGAGCTTGAAACCGGCGTTGCCGACGAGGCCGCCCTCCCCGCCGCTGCCTCCGGCTCCCGGCCCGAATGGGCTCGGCACGTTCCCGCTCCCGCACGCCAGAGGAACGGCTGCGAGACCCGGGCCCAAAAGCAGAAGCGGAATCAGTCTATGCCGGCGCAACCCCGAAGCTATAGCTCGGCGACTGTGGTCATGCGCGAAGACTTTTGGCATGATCGAAAGATCGTGTCCCAAGAACGCCTGACCCGACACGAAATCTCCTGGCTTCTGGCGCAGGAGGCGCGGGGTGCGGCGCGGGCGCTGCGGGAGGGTGTCAGCCAGCTGCGGCAGGGTCCCGGCGCCGAGACCAAGATCATCACCGCCCCGAGCGAGGCCGCGCCAGTCGAGACCACGCTGGACGCGCTGGACGACGCGATCAGCATGCTCAGCGACCTGAACACCCGAGCGCGTGGCAGCAAGGCGCGCCGCGGTCGCATCGATCTCGCCGCCCTGCTCATGGAGATGGCGCCCACCACCCGCATCGCCATCGAGCCGGGCGCCGGCACCGAGGTGTTCGGCGACGAGCAGGACCTCAAGCGCATGCTGAACCTCCTGGTCACGCAGGCCGGTTCGGCGCAATCAGGCGCGGCGGAGGTGACCATCCGCCGCCAAGCCGAGTGGGTGAAGATCAGCGTCGAGCTCGGCCCCGATGCCGGCGCTCAGGAGCTCGAACGGCGTTGGCTCAGCCGCATGGCGACGCGCCATGGCGGCTGGGTGGAGCTCGAAGGCGGTACAGAAGCCATCTTCCTACCAGCCGACGGTGCCAGCGATCAGCGCGAAGTGGTCGAGCTGAGGAAAGAGCTCGAGCAAGCTCAGCAGCTCGGCGAAGCCTACGCTCGAGAGCTGGCCACCGTGCTGGCCGCTGGCGATATCCGCACCGAGCCCCCGCCGCCGGTCGTTCAGCGCGGCGGCGCGCAGCGCTTCGAAACGCTGCAGGCGACCGCGCTCGGTTTGTCCCGAACGCTCAAGGGGCTGGTGGACGGCCTGCGCGCGGACGCCAGTCTGGCGGTGAGCGAGCTCGGCGAGTCGTCGGCGCTCGCGCAAAATCTGCAGCGGCGCGCCGCGATCGCTGCCGAAATCTCCTTGGATCTTGCGCTGACTGCCGACTGCCCCTTCGACGAGCCGAAGTCCGAAGTCGACATCGCCGAGCTGGTGCGTGACACCAGCGCCGAGGCCGAGCCGCGCGCGGTGCGCCATGGCGTCACGATCGAGGTGAAGGGGCCGACCACGCTGCGCTTGAGCTCGCGTCCAAAGGTCCTGCAGGCTCTGATCCGAGCCCTGCTGCACCAGGCCATTTCGGCGACACCGCGCGCGGGGCAGGTCACGATTTGCGCGTACGCGGTCGAGACCGGCGTGCTGCTCTCGGCTCAGGATGGCGGCCCCTCTGTCACCGAGGTGCACCGCGCCGACGTGCTGAGAAACCGCACCGATCCGAGCGCATTCGGACGCCCGTCCGGTGTCGCCCTGCTGATCGCCGAGGCCGCCGCCGAAAGCCTGGGAGCAAGCCTCGAGCTGCGCGACGGCCCGGACGGCCAAGCCGAATTCTGGACGCTGCTGAGCCGCTAGCCCCGATTCGACAAACCGTGACAGTCGCTTGACCCTGGCTACGGGCTCCAGCTTCCGGAGCAGAGCTCTCCCGACTTCGCCGGCCGAAAACAGTGCCCTCGCTGCTGCCTGGAGCCCGGAGCCCGCAGCCTCTGCCCGAGACAGCGAATGTCGAATCGGGGTGAGAGGAGCTGGGATTTCGAGTCTGGTGGGCCCGGCAAGAGTTGAGTTAACATGAGGGGCTGATGCGCATTCTCGTCGTCGAAGATCAGGACTCGATCCGGCGCATGATCGAGGCCTTGGTCCAAGCGCGCGGCTACCAGGTGACGGCTGTCAGCTCGGGCGCCAAAGCGATCGACGTCGCGCTGACCGTTCCACCGGACATCGTGCTGCTCGATCTGAACCTGCCGGGTCAGTATGACGGTTTCGACGTCTGTCAGCGGCTGCGCTCGGATCCCGCAACGCGCCACGTGCCGGTGGTCATCATCAGCGCGATGGACGACGACGAGTCCCGTGCGCGCGCCACCGCAGCCGGCGCCACCGCCTACTACACCAAACCCTTCAGTCCGATCGCCTTGCTCAAGGAGATCGACCGGCTAAAGTCGATGATCGCAGCGCGCGCCTGAGCGGCTACAGCAGCTTGAGCAACGACTTGGCGCGTTCCTCGGCCTCGCGCATCAGGTCCTTGGCCTCGAGCGACGGGATCTCGAGCAGCTCCACCAGCTTCTCGAGCAGTTGCTTTTCTTTTTCGTCCTGCTGTCCGTCGACGTAAGTGATCAGCACCGCGTGCTGCAGCAACTGACGCCGCGCCGCGAAGCCGAGCTCGTGCACCGGCACGTCAGCCAGGCTGCGCGGCGTGCTCGCGAACTTGCGCAGCTCGTGCATCTCGCTGGGCATCGCGTGAAAGGCCTCGAGCAACGCTTCGAGCACCTCGGTCTCCTCGCTGCTCACGCGGCCGTCCGCCCACGCGACACTGACCAAGCCCTTCACCACGGCCAGATTCTGCGCCTGCATGTCCCCGATACTTTCACATCGCGGCAACCCGCGAAAGCCCCGGCTACTCTGCTTCCACGAACGGCCGAGGCATCTGTCTCGTAACGGCGGGGCCCCAACCCCGCCTAGGAGGCTGGTGTGAAACACCAGCTGTCCAAATCGGCGGAGCCGCCGCGTGGAGGGGAGGCTCAAAAGGCTTTGCTTTTTGAGGGGAGGAGGCGCGTGCCTCCTCCCCCAGGACAGGGATCTAGAGGCTGGGTTTGAAAAACACCAGCCTCCTAGTCGGCTTCCGCGAACGGATGAGGCATCGGCGTTAAGTCGAGACCGGCGATTTCCTTGAGCGCGCCGCGCAGCTCACGCTCTTCAGCAGCGCCCGAGACATGGAAGGAATCGAGCAGCTCCGAGACGTCGCTGGTGCAAGCCGGTAGCACCGCAGGCGCGTAGGGCGGCGGCTCCGGAGCCGGCTCCGGGATCAGGAGCGAGGCGGGGATGCTCGGCTCGGCGTCCCGCATGATTAGCACGGCGAGGTCGATCTCAGACTGAGGCTCGGGCTCAGGCTGAGGCCGGAGCTCGGGTTCCGGTTCAGCCTGGGCTTTGGCCTCCGGTTCAGCCACGGCTTCGGCCGCCGGCGCGACGCCACCTGGATTCCAGGTGAGCGCCTCGTGCACGCTGGGATCGACCAGCTCGACCAAAAGCGGCTTGCTCGCCGTCACAATGCCTTCGAGCGAGCTGCGGGTGAGCCAAGAATCTTCGACCAGCCGCGGTTCCGGCGTGAGCGCCGGTGGCCTGAGCTCGGTGATCACGTCACGCAGGCGCGTGGGCGTTTCGTCGGCATCCAGGCCGGTGTGAAGCGCGACCATGGCCATCACGACGTCCGGCATGCGCGACGGGGAGGGGTCTGTCACTGGCTGCGCCACGTCGGCAGCTTCGGGCGCATCGTTCGACGGTAGCTCGACCTCGATGTGCATATCGAGCTCGGCCTCTTCGTCGTCCGCAGGCGTCACGTCCGGCGCGCGCTCGGTGCGTTCGGCTTCCTCGCCGGGCAGCGTTTGAGCCGTAATCACCGTGCCGAGGCGCGGCGTGGAGCTCGCGCGCTCTCTCGCGCGCTGCACGACCGGTTCGGGCTTGGTGAGCGCCACCGGATCTTCGGGAGGGGGGGGCGGAGAGAGGTCGAGCATCGGGGGCGGTGCGGGGGCGCGAGGCGGCGGCGGCGTAAAGACCTCGAGCGCGGGAAGCCGAGGCGCGGGGGTGGCGGCTTCCGGGAAGTCGGCCGCAAGCACCACCGGCTCCGACTCATCGTGCAGCAGCGCTTCGAGCTTGCCCTGCGCGCGGGCGCGTTCGGTCTCACGATGCAGGCGAGACAGCGCGCGACGCGCTGCCGAACGATTGACCGGAATCAGCGCGGCTTCGAGCTCACGCACCAGCGCTTCGAGCCCCGCCGAATCGCGACGCTCGGCAGTCCGACGCAGCGCTGGCCCCACCGAGCTCGAGACTTCGAGCGCGCGCGCCAGCAGGCGCCGCACTGCTTGCTCGGCGCCGTCCATGGAGCTACCTCCACGCCGGGCCCGCAGTCGAACGCTGCCGTCGGCGTGCAGTTCCACTTCGTCGGCGGCGGTAGCACGCGGGGCCGCCACCACGTGGTCTGCCACGGCGAGCAGCAAATGGCCGGCGCTCTCGGCAGCGAGGGGCGCCGCGTGGGCTCGAGCAGCGGCCAGGATTTCGAGCAGCGAGACCGTCACGCTTCGCCTCCACGCACGAGCACGCCGTGCTGCCGCAGGTATTTTTTGGCTTCACCGACGGTGTGCTGGCCGTCATGGAAGATTGACGCAGCCAGCGCGGCATCGGCCTGGCCTTCACACAGGCCCTCGCGCAGGTGCTCGAGCTCGCCCACCCCACCCGAAGCGATGACCGGGATCGGGACAGCCCCAGCGACCGCTCGCAGCAGTGGCAGGTCATAGCCGGCGCGCGTCCCGTCACGGTCCATGCTGGTCAAAAGGATCTCGCCGGCACCGAGCTCGGCACCACGACGGGCCCACTCGACCGCGTCCACACCTGTGCCGCGCCGACCGCCATGCGTAAAAACCTCGAAGTACCCGCCCGCATCGTTGTGCTTGGCGTCGATGGCTAGGACCAGCACCTGCCGACCCCACGCCTCGGCCACTTCCTGAAGTAGCTCAGGATGGGCGACCGCCGCGCTGTTGACGCTGACCTTGTCCGCCCCAGCATCCAGCAACCGACGTACATCTGACGGCTCGCGCACGCCTCCGCCGACTGTCAGCGGAGCAAACACCACTTGGGCGGTCCTCTCCACGATGTCGAGGATAGCCGGCCGCTGCTCGTGCGAGGCGGTGATGTCCAAGAACGTGATCTCATCGGCGCCCTCGGCGTCGTAGCGCTGCGCGCACTCGACCGGATCTCCGGCATCGCGGATGTCCACGAACTTCACGCCTTTCACGACGCGTCCGCCGCGTACATCGAGGCAAGGGATGATGCGCTTGGCCAGCATTGGGGCGGCTGTCATACCCCCATAGGTCAAAACCGCGAATCCGGACAAAAACTGCGGCCCAACGAGGGCCGCAACAGGGCCCAGAAAAAGCTATAGTCCTCGGGAATGAAGCAGTGCGGCCGCTGCGGGACGCAGAATCTGGACGAGCAGGCGACCTGTAGCGCCTGCGGTCTGGCCCTGCCCAGCGCCACGCCACCCGGATTCGGCGGCACTTTGCCGGTCGGTCCACAGGGTCTTGGCGGTACTCTGCCTGCTGGTCCACAAGCTGTCGGTCCGCGGGGCTTTGGTGGTACCATGGTCATGAATCGGCAAGGCGCGGCGCCCGCCAATCCGCTCGCCATGACCGCCGCAGCACCGCCTGCCGGTGACCCCACGCCTCCCGCACCCACACGGGCAAATCTCAAGGGGACGATGATCGGCATCGCGCCGCCTACGTTCACGCCTCCCGCGGCCACTCCGGCCCCCGCCATGCCCGCGGCGGGACCCCCGGGTGCGTCGCCTCCCGCCACGGCAGCGCCGGCGCCCCAGCCGCGCGCCTTCAGCGGCACCATGATCGGTCTGGCGCCGCCCAGTGCTCCGCCACCGCCGCCCCCGAGCCCCGAAACGCCGCCGGCAGCGCCCGCACCTACACCCGGCGGCGCACCCAGGCTCGCCTCGGCGAATAAAACCGTGCTCGGCGTGGCTCGCCCAGGCATCGCGCCGCTCAACCCCGGCCAAGCCAAGTCCACTCCCCCTCCCGCCGCGGTCGTGAGCAAGACGGTGCCGAGCTGGCCCCCGCCGCTGCTGGCGCCCGTGGCTGAAGCGCCGGCTTCTTCCGGTCGCAAGCCGGCCCGCCGCGTCTCGGTGGCTGCGACGATCGCCATCGTCGCGTGCGCCATGCTACTGGTCATGGCTGCGATGGCGTTCGTGATGCTGCGTGGCCGCGGCAGCGTGTCGGCTCGCGCTGGCCTGGATGCCAAGGGCCGTGAGGTGCTGGAGCTGAGCTGCGCGGAGTGTCCGGACGACACCAAGATCTGGATCGACGCGGCACCGGTCAGGTTCCGCGGAGGCAAAGCGGCGCTGCCGCTGCGAGCCCCACTCAAAGTCGGCGAAAATCCGCTGCTGATCGTGCTCGAACGACCCGGCCGCAGCCGCGAGGAGATCGCGCTGTCGATTCCGATCGAGTTCCGCGTTCGCGGTAGCACCGACGAGCTCAGCCAGGAAATACCGAAGGTCTCGGTGCTCGCGAGCACCCTGGAAGGAACCAAGCTCGAGGTCGACGGTAAACCCGTGCCGGCAGGTCCCGGCGATCTGCGCTTCGACTACGAGGTGACGAGCGAGCTTACGGGACCGGAAGCCTCGGTCAAGACTCTGGAGCGAACGGTTCCGTACAAGGCCACCTCCGCGAGCGGCAGCGTGCAGGCCGGTCAGGTGGAGATCCGCATCGGCGTGACGCCGCTGATCGTCGACGCGCCGGGCGCCTCGATCATCGTGGGCGGTAAGGAGATCGTGATTGCGGGGCGCACCGCACCGGGCGCGGTGCTCAAGGTTGGTAATGAGACCGTGCCGCTCGATCCCGAGGGACGCTTCGTCCGCAAACAGGCCCTGCGGGTCGGCGAGAACAAGCTGCTGGTCCGGGCGACGCTGAAAGATCTGGCGCCTCGCCTGGTCCAGGTGAGCGTGCGATGCAGCGACAACCTAGAGCGAGAAGCCGCGCTGCAGCGAGCCATGGCGCAGGCTTCGTACGCCGATGTGCTGCGCGCTGGCGACGCCGCAACCGGGCGCAGCGTGGCGCTGGAGGGACAGCTTCAAGATCTGCGGCACGACGGCTACTCGAGCGTGCTCCTGGTCGACGTGAAGAAGGGCTGCGCGAAGGCGCCGTGCTTGGCCAAGGTCATCTACGGTGTGGAGACTCAGCTTGAGAAGGGTCGCGACCTGAAAGCCTTCGGCAAGGTGCTACGCTTCGTCGACGGCCCGCGGACGGGCCAGCGAATTCCGGAAGTACGGGCGGACCTGGTAACCGCTGGGGTTCCTTGAATCCTCAAGCCAGCGATCCGGTGCTCTCCTGCGTAGCCTGCGGCGCGCCCAACGCGCCAAGCGCCAGGTTCTGCAATCAGTGCGGCATGTCGCTCGGCCAGAGCTTCCATGCCGAGACACTGACCATCTCGTCGCCGCCCGTATCGGTCCCGCTGTCGCGGCATTCGCTAGAAATGGCCTCGACACGACGACCGCCGGCGCTGGCTTCGACGCGCCCTCCGCCGCCGACGCTCCAGGACCGCGCCACCGATCAACGGGAGCTGGCCGATCCGCTGATCGGCGTGATCGTCGCGGAACGCTACCGGATCAAGGAGCCCATCGGGCGTGGCGGCATGGGCGTCGTCTACCGCGTCGAACATGCGCGCATCGGAAAACTGATGGCGCTCAAACTGCTGACGGGCGAGCTCACCCGGGACTCACAACAGGTGGCGCGCTTCAAACGCGAGGCGCAGCTGATGAGTCGTCTCTCGCATCCGAATACGGTACAAGTCTTCGATTTCGGCGCCTCGGACGGCCTGGTCTACCTGGCCATGGAGTATTTGAAGGGTGAGGATCTGGGCCACCTGATCCGCCGCATTGGCCCGCTGGGCGTGGAGCGCACGCTCAAGATCGTGATCCAGGTCTGTAGCTCTCTGGGCGAAGCGCACAGGATTGGCATGGTGCATCGCGACCTGAAGCCCGAGAACATCATCGTGATGCAGGGCACCGAGGACGAGGACGTGATCAAGGTCCTCGACTTCGGGCTCGCCAAGCTGCGTGAAGGTGGAGAGCTCTCGGAAGTCACCTCCCGCGGCGCGATCGTGGGCACGCCGTATTACATGTCGCCCGAGCAGATCCGGGGCGATGACGTCGGACCGGAGAGCGACGTCTACTCGCTCGGCGCGCTGACCTACGCATGCTTGACCGGTACCGTGGTATTCGACGCCAACACCCCGATGGGCGTGCTGACCAAGCATTTGACCGAGCTCCCGGAGAGCCCGAGCCGTCGCTTCCCCGATCTGAAGATCCCCGGCAGTGTCAGTCAGCTGGTGCTCACCGCCTTGGCCAAGGATCCCAAGGGCCGCCCCAATAGCGTCAACCAGCTGCAGGAATCGTTGATCGCGGAGCTCGAGCACGGCGGCAAGCAGGGCGACGTGGAGCGATTGCTCGACTTCTCGCACTTGCAGCACGTGGTCGACGCCGCCGACGACGCCGCTGCCACGCGCAATGAGGTCGAGCGCTACGAGCGCACGCTGCGCCAGCGCAGCCGCGCGGTCTCGGTGGTGCTCGGTGTGCTGGCTTGCGCGCTGGCTTTCGTGGGCATCCGCGCCTACCAGCGCTACACCGCCCCACCCGTGTTCGCAGGACAGGAGCTCGAGCCGAACGACGCGGCCAGCAGCGCGACCGTCGTGCCCTTTCCTTTCTCGGCCAAGGGCACGATCGGCAAGCGCATGGACAAGGCGCGCAGCGACCGAGACTTCTATCGTTTCGAGGTGCCGGCCGGGACGCCCGCGCTCTCGCTTCAAGCCAGCGGGCTCCCAGGCATGGGGCTGTGCGGGCTGCTGTACGCCGCAGGCTCGGAGGAGCCATTCGGGCGCTACTGTCCCGGCGCGCCCGAGCGACGCCTGCACATCCCCTCGCTACGCCTGCCCCCTGGCAAGTACGTGCTCACGCTGCTCCAGGATCGCGAGGCCTACACGAAGGATGCTCCGCCACCGACGCTCGAATCGATTTCGGAGCAATACCGCATCGAAGTCGCACCCAGCAGCGACGCAGCCGCGGAAACCGAGCCCAACGACTTCCCGCGCGATGCACTGCAGCTCGGGCTCGCTGACAAACGCGCCGCTCGTCTAGCCTGGATGCGCGACGTCGACGTGTTCTGCTCGACCTCGGATCAGAAGGTACGCTTCTCCGTCACCGACGCACCGGAACATCCTCGCGCGCGCGCAGCAGTGCTGGAGGTGGTGCCGCTGGCAGGCGATGACCTGGAGATCCCGGTGCGCGTGCACCGCGCGGGTTCGCGCGACGTGCAGGCTTCGGCGCGCGACGTGATCGGCACCTGGCACAGCACCACGATGGATCCTGGAGTGGGACGCCCAGCCTGCATCCGGCTGTCGCTCGTCCCCAATCCTTGGGCGCCGACGCCCCATCCGCTGGTCGCGCCGGCTGGTGAAGAACCGTATTGGGTGGAGCTGAGCAAGCCGCCATGAAGCGCCGCGGGCTGCTGGAGCTGGCCAACGCGGCGCCCCTGCTCTTGATGGCGCGAGCAGCGCAGGCTAGCCGCGACCATTCCGGGCTTCGCGCCAGCGTTGGCCCGCCGCAGGCGCCGCACGCCATGCCCGGAGGTGACGCGCAACGCTCGCGCCGGGCGCCGAGCACCCTGGCGGCTGCCCCGCGAGTCGAGCAGCGCCTACGTATCGCGCTGGGCATCGGACGCGGGCTGGTCACCCGCAAGGACGGCAGTCTGTTCGTCCTGCACCCCAGCGCTCGCGCTTCGTCCTTCGACTCACAGGGCAAGCTGCTGCATTCGCTGAAGCTGCCCGCCGAAGCCAGCGGGCCACCGGTTGTGACTTCTGACGGTGCCGTAGCCTTTCTGGCCTTCGGGGAGCTCCTCGTGGTTGACGAGCGCGGACGCATCCGCAGCCACACTCCGCTCGGTGAAACGGAGCTGAGCGCCCGCAGCATCTTGGGAGCACGTGATGGCGGGCTGCTCCTCGCGACCGGCAGCTGGCTGATCAAACTGAGTGCCTTTGGTGAGCTCAGCTTTCGCAAAAGCATCGCGGAGACCCCACTCGAGCTGCTGGAGACGTCGGTGGGTCCGGTGTGCGTGACGATCAGCGGCTCGGTGCAACGTCTGGACGCCGCGGGGCGGCTGACCAAGCTCGGTGAGCTCGGCGCCGCTACCGCCGCAGTCACGGCCAGCGCCGACGCCACCATGCTGTTCGCGCGCACGGGTAACCATCGACTCGTCAGTTTCGACCTCGACGAGCGACGTCTGCGCGCCTCCATCGAAGATGCGACTCTGGAGCTCGATGGGCCCGTGCTGTTGTCCCGAGAGAGCACGGCCCAGGTCTTCACCAGCGACGGCCTGCTGGTCCGCTACCGGCCCGACGGCAGTGAGGCGCAGCGCTTGCCCGTCGACAGCGGAGCGCGCAAGCCGCCGGGTCCGGACGACGCGCTGTTACTGTCCGACGGACGCCTGCTGCTGGCGCGCGCCGGCGCCGACGCGGTCCTGGTCACTCCCACCGGCGAAGTCTCGACCATCGCCAGCAGCGCCTGCCCCGATCCGATCGGCCTCTTCGCCGCCGGCCCTCGCCACGTGCTCTTGGCCTGCCGCTCCGGCAACCTCCTCGTCCTCGCCTAACCCCTCTCTCCACTGACAGCTGACAACCAGAACACCTCTCGTAGCCTTGATTGCGAGGAGCAACCGCGACGAGCCGCGTGGGGTGAGCCCCGCTGAATTCACTGCGCCTTCGGCGCTCCCTCACCTTCGGTTCGGGCCGTAGGCCTCCGTGGACTCCGTCCAGCTTAGCTGGACTCCGTCCACTTCGGCTCACTTCAGGGGGGCGGGGAGGCGCGTGCCTCCCGCGAGACAGGTACTAGAGAACCCATCTCAGTCATGAGATGGGCTCTAGTGATAAAGTGCCGTGAAGGAGATGCTCAGCGCGCCACCCGAAGCCTCACGCGTCAGCCCCTCTTCTTCCTTGCGCGTGAAGCCGTAATTGAGCTGCAGCATGCCGCCGAGCGACCACTCGGGGCCAACGAACCCCATGTAGTCTATCCAAGCTGAGCCGCCGAGACCGCCGGCATTGTAGTCGTCTACGTCCTGCTCCACGAGCGCCTTGGTGTCGGCCTTCGTGTCGATGCCCATGAGCGCAAGCG
>DATEDZ010000169.1:0-6585 GCA_035281385.1 Polyangiaceae bacterium | reverse complement strand
ACACGCGCAGCGACGGCCCCTCCCGTGGCGCGCGAAGCGCGACACTTGGGAGGGGCGGCGGCACGCGCAGGCGGCGCAGCCGCCGAGCATGGCGCGGGGTGGGCATCCACTACCCCCTCTAGAAAAGCGCCCAACTCGAGCCTAGTCCTCGTCGTCTCCGAGCAGCACCGAAACTTGCAGCTCGATCGCATCGAAGGGCTCAGCGCGAGCTTGCTCACCCGCGGCCGCGCGCAGCGCAACCAGGTAACCCTCCTTCGTGTGACGGTGCACGGTGAGGGTGGCGTCGATCTGATCGATGATCCAGTAGTGGGGGACGCCAGCCTGGTGATACCTGCGGAGCTTGGTCACCGTGTCCGTCGTTCGGTTCGAGTCGCTGACAATCTCGCAGATCCAGTCGGGTCGCACGGTAACGGGTCGCTCTTTGAAGGGCCCGCTCGCGCTCTCGCGTCGCCAACCTGCAATGTCCGGACGATAGATGCGACCGTCGAGCAAAATATCGACCTCGGTAGCGATCCACCAGCCGCCGGGTCCACGGGGTCCACCGGAGCGCCGGTCGAACGGACCACCAATCGACCCCGCCGTGTGCCCTTGGGCGCGACCGTGCTCGAACGTGGGCGCCGCCTTCTCGACGAGCTCGCCATCGATGAGCTCGATTCGCGCGTCGTCGGGAAGCGCCAACCAATCTTGGACCGTCTTCGCTGGACCCTTCGAGGCGCGCACAACCATGGCAGGAGTGTAGCATCTTTCGCTGCGGCCACGCTGGTGCCGGCGTGCCAATAAGGGCAGGAAGAGCTCAGTTCGCTTGATCCTAACCTCCACCCTCAGAATAGCCGACCGCGGCCTGTTCCACTCGTTTTTCAAGCGAGGTCGAACAGCAGCGCTTCACTCGGCTCGAGAGCGACGATGGAGATTTGACCAGGCTGCTCGAAGGCGGCGGCGTCGCCGGCGGCTAGATTTTGCCCGGCGACGTTCACTCTGCCGCGCGCCACGTGCAGCCAAGCGTAGCGCCCTGCCTCGAGACTGTGGGTGACTTGCTGCTCCGCTGCGAGCAGACCCACTAGCAGGCTCGCGTCTTGATGGATGGTGAGGGAACCTTCGCGCCCGTCATGTGAGACCACCAAACGCAGGCGGCCCTGCCGCTCCGCCTCCGAGAAGTGCTTCTGCTCGTAGCTCGGCTGATAACCGCGCTTATCCGGGAGGATCCAGATCTGCAAGAAATGCACGAGCTCCGTCGGTGAGGCGTTGAGCTCCGAGTGGGTGACGCCGGTACCAGCCGACATGCGTTGCACGTCGCCCGGGCGAATCACCGAACCGGTGCCCATGCTGTCCTTGTGCTCTAAACCGCCGGACAGCACGTACGAGATGATCTCCATGTCCCGGTGCGGGTGGGTGCCGAAGCCCTTGCCACCTTCCACGCGATCCTCGTTGATCACGCGCAGTGAGCGAAAGCCCATGTGCGCGGGTGCGTAGTAGTCGGCGAACGAAAAGGTGTGAAACGATCGCAGCCAGCCGTGATCGGCGTAGCCGCGCTCACTTCCGCGGCGAATCAACATGCTCTAGCTCCTACGAGAGAGGAGAACATAAGGCGGCCAGCGGCGATGTAAAGCTTCCGACGCACGGGCACGGGCACGTTTACGGGAGAGCAGCCGCCAAGCGGGGCTAGCTACCAAAAGTGCATCTCGCGCGGGGAAATCCCAGGCGAACGTCGGGCCCCAGCCTAGTAACGCGTCGAATCGGGGGCCCGCTCGGCGCGGGGGCGAAAGCCGGTGTTTGCAAGGTAGCAAGGCCTAAAGTCACCGATCAGATCACGGCTCTGGTGCTCCCGAAGCGTCCCGAAACGTCGGTCTGCGCGGCCCAAATATTGGTCAATATTGGTCAATAATTGGTCAATATTCCGTGCTCGATAACGGTGCCCGAGGGCAGCAACGATGTGAGGAACCAGGAGGCTTGGGGAGCCCCGCTGTTTCCGCTCCTCCGCCGCGGGCGCCGGCGCAGCGTCATGGACCAAGCGCAGTGCACGTTCACGTCACCAATCCAGGAGAACCGTGCTTCACGGTCTGATCCAGCGTCAAGCGAGCGGCGCCCAGCTCCTCTCTTGCGAGAGCGCTGCGTTGACGCGGCGCAGAGCAGGCCCATAAGTCTAGCAGATCCGAATTTGCTGGTAGAGTCGGGGCGATGCAGCCTGCGACGCCCGGAGTCGATCTGCCGAGCTTGGATGTGCTGGGGCAGCAGCTCGCGCCGCGCAGCCCGCGGCACCGCGCTTTTCGGCAGCTCCACGCCGCGCTCGTGCACTGCGATCCGAACGCGCCGCTCATTTCACGCGTCGCGGCGCTCGAGGAGCTGTTTCGATTCCTGACCTCACGCAGCGCAGCGCCGGCCATGGACGGCGTCGAGCGGGAACGACCCGAGGTGCGGCGCTTGCGCTGGTTGATCCGGACGCTCGAGACCTTTCCGTTCATCCGCTTGCGACTGACCCGCGTCGTCACCGGCGTGCTCGCGGAGGGAGTGGGCGGCGGCTTGTTCGGCCGCCTGGGCATCCCGACCGATCGCGGCTTCCTCAGCGAAACCGTGGACCGCATCTCCCGCGGCCTGCTGCCCGAACCGATCGACGAGCGTGACCTGGCGCAGCTGATGGGTCGCCTATTCCCCAAGACCGCCGCGCTGCGCGCGCTCGAAGCCACGCCGCCGGACTTGATCGCACACTTCACGCGGCTGCTTCAGGACCCCAGCGCCGGGCTGGATCCGTGGGGGCCGCTGCTCGAGCACCTGACCGACGCCTGCAGTCTGCTTTCGCTGCGCATCTCCGCGGTTGGGCTGTCCGATGTCATGCGCGCGCGCAGCCCTCGAGTGCGCCTCGCCGATTCACCCTTCCATCAGCTGCCGCGAGCCTTCGACGTCATGTTGGCTGGGCTGCGCCACTACCGCGAATCTAGGCGTGACCCCCAGAGCAGCGCGCTGCAGCTGCGCTCGCAGCTCGAGCAGTGTCAGGACTTGATCCAGAAGTGCCAGAGCGTCTCGGACGCAGTGGTGGCAAACCTCGAGCTCTATGGCGTGAGCGTGGATGTGGTGTACCGCATCGAGCTCATCGGGCGCAGCCTGGATCGCTTGACCGCGCTCTTGCGCCAGCTCGAGCCTTATGCGGAGGTGGCGCGCGCCACCGAAGCCAAGGCGCTGCTGGTCGAGCTCGTGGGGTTGCGGCTCCGCGATCGCAAGCTGGGTGACATCGCGCGCGGCAACCTGCACCTGCTGGCGCGCAAGATCATCGAGCGCGCCGGCCACACCGGCGAGCACTACATCACGTCTTCCCGCAAGGAATACGTGAAAATGCTGCTGTCCGCAGGGGGTGGCGGCGTGCTCACGACCGGGACGGCCGCAGGCAAGTTCCTGATCGGCTCGCTGCACCTGGCGCCATTCGCCGAAGGAGTGCTGTCAGCTTGCGACTACGCGGGCAGCTTCATCCTGATGCAGCTGTTGGGCTTCACGCTCGCGACCAAGCAGCCATCCATGACCGCGGCTGCACTGGCCGCCACGCTGCGCGACACCGCCCACCACCCCGATTTGACCGCGCTGGTGGCCATGATCGCGCGCATGACGCGCTCGCAGCTAGCGGCGGCCATCGGCAACATCGGCATGGTGATCCCGGCGACTTTTGCTTTCGATGCGGTCTGGCGCAGCCGGCACGAAGGCGTGTCTTTTCTCAGCCCGGAGAAGGCGGACTACGTGCTCTACTCGCTGCACCCGACCCAGAGCGGCACGATTTTTTTCGCCGCAGTGACCGGGGTCTTGCTGTGGTCGTCCAGCATTGCGGCAGGTTGGCTCGAGAATTGGACCGTGTACCGGCGCCTACCGGAGGCGATCGCCGAGCACCGTTATGGACGCTACCTGGGGCGCGGCACCATGCGCTGGATGTCCCGCTTCCTGCAGCGCAACATCGCCGGCTTCGGCGGTAATTCGACGCTGGGTGTGCTTTTGGCCATGACGCCCATCATGGGCAAGTTCTTCGGCCTGCCGCTCGACGTGCGCCACGTCACGCTGTCGACCGGCGCGCTCACGATGGCGATCTGCACGCTGGGCTTTACCCCGGACACGGCGCCGCTCATCTACGCCGCCGTCATCGGCATCGCGATCATCGGTGCCTTGAACTTCGGAGTCAGCTTCATGCTGGCGCTCGCGGTGGCGCTGCGCGCGCGCGAAGCCAAGCGTTCGGATCGCTTGCGCCTGATCGTGTCGGTGCTAGCCACTTTCTTCCGGTCGCCGCTGCAGTTCTTCTTTCCCCCCAAGCAGGACGATGCGACGCCGGTGCATGGTCCAGTGTCGGTGCCGCCCCCGCCCGCCCATTGACGCCCCCGACGCCCTCGACAAGTCTGAAATTCTAGTATGAGTGACAAGCCTCCCAAGAATCTCGTCAGCACCGCCACGGCCTCCGCCAGCATCGTGAGCCCGCTCGATGAGCGCTACGCCTCGGTGATGCGGCCGCTGGCCGCGCACATGTCGGAGTATGGCCTGCTCCGCTACCGCGTTCAGGTCGAAATCGAGTGGCTGATCTTCATGGCGGAGCGCGCGGAGATCTCTCACGTCCCCGCCCTGACGCCCGAGCAGGTGGCCACGCTGCGCAGCTGGGTCTCGAAGTTCGATGAGACCGAGTCGGCCAAGATCAAGGTCTACGAGATCAAGATCCAGCACGACGTCAAAGCGGTCGAATACTACCTGCGTGAAAAGCTGAACGCGCTCGGCCTGCCGCAGCATGCCATTCAGGTGCACTTCTGTTGCACGTCGGAGGACATCAACAATCTGGCCTATGCGCTGATGCTCAAGTCGGCGCTCGAGCAGGCGTGGCTACCCGCCGCGCGCGTTTTGGTTTCGGATCTGGCCAAGCTCGCTGGCTCGTCGAAAGAGCTCGCGATTCTGGCGCGCACCCACGGCCAGCCCGCCTCGCCGACCACGCTGGGCAAGGAGCTGGCCGTCTTCGTGTACCGGCTGAATCGGCAGCTCCATCAGATCAGTCACGCGGAGTATCTGGGTAAGTTCAACGGCGCGGTCGGTAACTTCAACGCGCACGTCGCGGCCTATCCGGGGCTCGATTGGGAGGCGCTGTCGCGCGCCTTCGTGGAGTCGCTGGGACTGACCTGGAATCCGCTGACCACGCAGATCGAATCGCACGATTACCTGGCCGAAATCTTCCAGGCCCTGGCACGCTTCACCAACATCCTGCTCTCGCTGGACCGCGACATCTGGATGTACGTCTCGTTCGGCTACTTCAAGCAAGCGGCCGTGAAGGGTGAGGTTGGCTCGTCGACCATGCCGCACAAGGTCAACCCGATCAACTTCGAGAACTCGGAAGCCAACTGCGGTATCGCCATTTCGCTCTTGCAACACCTGGCAGAGAAGCTGCCGGTTTCGCGGCTCCAGCGTGACCTCAGCGACTCGTCGGCGTTACGTAACATCGGCGTTGCCGTCGGTCATTCGCTGGTCGCCATCGAAGCAGCACGCCGTGGCCTGGGTCGCCTCGCGGTCGACGAAACCGCCGCCGCTCGTGACCTCGAAGGCGCCTGGGAAGTGCTGGGCGAAGCCGTCCAGGTCGTCATGCGCCGCCACGGGCTGCCCGACGCCTACGAGCAACTGAAGGATCTCACGCGCGGGCGCGCCCTGGACAAAGAGACGCTGCACCGATTCATCCAGGGTTTGTCACTTCCGGCGGAAGCGCGCGACTACCTGCTCGCCCTCACACCGCAGACGTACGTGGGTATCGCCGCCAAGGCCGTGGCACATATCCAGTAGGATGGAGGCCTAGCGGCCGCGCAGGCCCAGCACGTGCAGCGGCGTGTCGGAGAGCGAGAACTCGAGCTCGTCGCCGAGCCGGACCGTGATCTTGCGCTGCGAGCCGTCGATGAAGAGGCTCGAGTCGTCCATCTTGCTGGTGATGATGACACGCTCGCCCGGTTTGACGATCGCCCGCTCGAGCGCGTTTTTCTTGCCGAGCGGCGTGTAAGGCTCACGCACCACCAGCTGTAGTTGGCGCGAGGCGAGCGGCAGCACCCGGCCGCCGGCGGAGCGCTGCGCGGCGGTCGAGCCGGCGGGGGGGCCGATCCAGACACCGCTCGAGCGTTGTTCTTCGTTCCGCTTGCCGACACGCAAGATGTAGCGCGAGGTCGCGGCTGGCGAATCGTGGCAATAGAGCGTATCGTTGAGCACGCGCTTGCTGCGCATGCGGCCATTGATCGACACCGCCATGCGCGAAAGCGTGACCTTGCGCAGCTTGCCGGAAAGCGCCTGCTGTAGCCGCTGCCGAAAGTCCTTGCGCGTCGCGCCGCAGAAGAAGCCGATCGAGTAGCTCGGGGCGCTGTTCACACCGAGAATCGGCACGTCGTCGACGTTGTGGGAAGCCGCCAGCAGCGTTCCGTCACCCCCGACCGCGATCACCAGCTCGGCATCCGAAGTATCGAAGGCGGCGTGCGCGCGCCGGAGCAATAGCGTCCGCGCCCCCGCGCGCGACAGCTCACGGATCACCAGCTCCAGCGTCCGGTGGTGATCCGCATGCGACGGCAGCCAGCTCTTGACGGTCGGATCGCCTCGCTTGACGAGCAA
>DATEDZ010000168.1:0-13663 GCA_035281385.1 Polyangiaceae bacterium | reverse complement strand
CGAGCTCGTCTGCGAGGGCAACGACGCCAACAACCCCATCGACGTCACGGCGTCGACGATCGAGCTGTGGCCGCCGAATCACAAGATGAAGGCGGTGAGCGTCGCGGAGTGTGCGGAGATCGTCGCGTGTGATCCCGACTGGACCGCGGAGATCCTGTGGGTCTCGAGCGACGAGCCGGCCGAGGGCGATCACGACGACGACGACTGTGACGAGGATGACGGCGACGAGGACGAGGACGACGACGACGAGGACGACGACGAGGACGACGACGACGACGACGAGGACGACGACGACGAGCAGCCCGCGTCCGCTCAGCCCGTCCATGCCGCGCGCGCAGCGGCGGCGCCGAGCGACTGGATTCCCGATTGGGGTCCCTACGCGGTCCTGGGTCTCCTGGTCAGCGTGAGCATCCTGGTCGGGCTCGGCCTGGTCGGTGGGCCGCCTGCTCCCCCGGAAGAGGAAGCCGCGCCGGCCGCGAGCGCCAAGCCCGCCGCCTCGGCGCTCAAGCTCAAGAAGTTCCCCTCCAAACCGAGCCCCCATCCGTGAGGCGGCGCGTACCGCGCTGGGCGCTTGGGCTAAGTTGGCTGCTGAGCGGCTGCGTGCTCAGCACCTTCGAAGGTCCAGGCGAGCCGCCGCGCGTGGCCACCCCCGCCGCGCGGCCCACCAGCAAGAAGGCGGGCGGCAGCGCAGCTGAAGCAGCTGAATCCGCAGCTGAAAGCGGCCCGGTCGAGATCGCCGCCAGGCACCTGCTCGTCTCCTACCAGGGCGCGCTGCGCGCTTCGCCCAGCGTGACGCGCGGCAAGGGTGAAGCCGAGGCGCGCGCCAAACAAGCCCTGGCGCGCGCTCGAGCGGGTGAGGACTTCGAGCAACTGGTCAAGGAGCTCTCGGACGAGCCGGGCGCAGCGGAGCGCGGAGGGTCACTCGGTCGCTTTCGACGCGGCATGATGGTCAAGGAGTTCGAGAAGGCCGCCTTCAAGCTCGCGCCCGGAGAGATCTCCGGCATTGTCGAAACCCAGTTCGGCTACCACGTCCTTCAGCGCACCGAGTAGCGCCTGTGCGCGCCCGAACCAATCGGCGGCGTAGTGCCCCGACCAGGGCGCGGGGCGTCTGCAGTTTCGCACTTTCAGGTAACTGCCGCTCAGGGTAGAGGTGCGAATCTGCAGACACCTTAGCGAGCTGGAAAGGGGTCTGGCGACCAGTCCCGGGCAGCCCGAGCCCAACGATGTGACAAGCTCACCGCTTTCCGCTCCAGCTAGCTGCGCAGGACGTTCTTGGCGATGACCATGCGCTGCACCTGGCTGGTGCCCTCGCCGATCTCGCAGAGTTTGACGTCGCGCAGGTGTCGCTCGATGTCGAACTCCCGCGTGTAGCCGTAACCGCCGTGGATCTGTAGCGCGTTGTTGCAGACGCGCGTCGCCACCTCACTCGCGAACAGCTTGGCCATCGAGGCCTCGGCCGTGAAGCGCTTGCCCGAGTCCGCCAGCCAGGCCGCCCGCCGCACCAAGAGCTCCGCTGCGTCGAGCTCGGTCTGCCCGTCGGCCAGCATCCATTGAATCGCCTGAAACTCCGCGATCGGCTTACCGAACGCCTCGCGCTGTTTCGCGTACGCGATCGCCATCTCGAGCGCGCCGCGCCCCAGGCCCAGCGCCATGGCGGCGATCGAGATACGCCCGCCGTCGAGGATGCGCATGGTGTCCAGAAATCCCTGATCCAGCTCACCCAGGCGTTCGCTATCCGGTACCCGCACCTGCTCGAGCGTGATCTCCACGGTGTCGCTCGAGCGGCAGCCGAGCTTCTTCAGGTGCTTGCTCGCCGAGTAACCGGGCGCCTGGGTGTCGACGATGAATGCGGTGATGCCGCGCTGCGGTTCCACCTCGTAATTGGTGCGCGCCAAAACCACGCAGAAGCCAGCCACCGAGCCCTGCGTGATGAACATCTTGCTGCCATTGATGACCCAATCGCTGCCATCCCGCACCGCGCTGGTACGCAGGCCGGCCGCGTCGGAACCCGAGCCCGGCTCGGTCAGGGCCCAAGCGGCAAGCCACTCGCCGGTGCAAGCGCGCGGCAAATATTTTTGCTTCTGCGCCTCGCTACCAACGGCCACGATGTGCCCGGTACCGAGACCGTTGTGGCTGGCGATGGTGAGCGCCAGCGAGCCGTCGACGCGAGCCGCCTCCTCGACGGCGATGGCGTACGCGGACATGTCCAGCCCCGAGCCGCCGTACCGTTCGGGGATCTTGATGCCGAGCAGGCCCAGCTCGGCCAGCTCCGGGACGAGCTCGGTCGGAAAGCGCTCTGCCTCGTCCCACTCCCGCGCGCGCGGCTGCACGCGCTCGTTGAAGAATTGCCTGAGACTGCTGCGAAGCAGCGCGTGATGCTCGCTGAGCTCGAAGTTCACGAATTCTTGTTCTAGCGCGCTACTGCTGCACCGGCAATTTTGGATTCAGGGCGGCTTTGAGCAAAGCGAGCTTCTTGCCCTCGGGATAGCGCGCCGCTTGGGCGTCGCCGGCCTTGAGCTTCAAGGGCTCATCACCCACGATGATCACGTTTCCGCCCGAACGGCCGGCGAGCCATTCGGCCTGCGGCGCGCCGTCCGCCTCACGCGTCGAAAACGCCACGGCGTCGAAGCCCAGATCCTTCTGCACTTTGCCGCCGGGCAGCTTCTTCAGCGTCCCCAGGACGTCCTTGGCAGCGTCCTCGTCGCCGCGCGCCAGCGCGACCACCCGATAGCGCTCGCCGCCCTCTCGATAGTAACCGGTGGCGCCGGCGCCCAGGCCCGCAACGCCCAGCGCGTCGCGGTGGGTGTAGCTGATGCCCATGGGCAAGAGGCGCTCTTGCGGCAGCAGCCGCACCGCCGGCAGCGGGTTCACGTCGCCGGGCAGCTGGTCACCAATCTGGCGCGCCAGCTCCGGCAGCACCTTGGCGCTCGTCGCCTTGATCTGATCGGGCGTCTCGAGCTCGTTGGCGTAGCTGAGCTCCGCCACCAGATCGCCACGCCACACGTACGCGATACCGGTGCCGAGCGCACCCTCGGCGCCTGCCGCGAGCTCCTGGGGCACGCCATCGGCCGGATCGCCATCGGCGATCACGCGCTTGGTGAAGAACGCATACGCGCCTTCCGCGCTACCGAAGCGCGAGGTGATCACGTTCACGGTGGCAGGCGAGCCCGTGCCGTCGACGTAACGCAAGGTGACGACGCGCTTCAGCCCGAAGCCCTTGTAGACCTCACATTCGCCGTCGAGCAGCTCGGTACACACAGTCTCGAGCGTGCCCTTGGCGGCCTCGCCGTAGCTGCGCGTCTCCCCGTTGGGATCGATGCAGTAGCCTGCAGCGACACGCGGAAAGTAGCTCGCGCTCGCGGCGTCGGTGACGCTGCCGCCGCCGCCATTGCACACCCCGGGCTTTGAGCTGGCGATCGGCGGCGGTGCGCTGCCCTTCTCGACCTGGGTGTCCTTCTTCGAACAGCCGCAAACAACGAGGAGGAAGCACGAGACCAGGGTGGCGGCGCGGAGGGCCATAGGGCGCGCTATAACACCGCCCCACCGAGCCGCGCACAGCCCTCCGGCGCCCTGGCGGCGGCCTGGCCCCGAGCTGCCTGCCAGGTGGGGCCTGCAGCCACGACACCCCGCAACGTTTACACATCGCCGCACTTCTTACCGGTCGTCAGAGGGCCTACATGGTAAAAAATCCCAGCAGTTTCACATAGATATAAAGCAAGCTCGCGGGCACGCAGCTTGCTGTACGTTCAGGCTTCTCGTGTCTCTGAAACGTTCGTTTCGCCGTCCCACACACCGGAGGTCCAGCCGGGGCTTCACGCTCATCGAGCTGATGGTGGTGGTGCTCATCATCGCGGTCACGGCGGTTCTGGCGACGCCCAGCGTCGTCGAGCAGATGCGCGAGCGCCGGGCGCGCGACGCGGCGCAGCAGATCGCCAACGTGTTTACCGGCGCGCGCATGCGCGCCATGGGACGCGGCTCGGCCGTGATGGTGCGCTACAACGCCGTGACCGGCTTTCGCACCTTCGATTCGATCGAGGGCGCGCAGGCAACTACGCGCGGCGAAGCCGCTTGCGCGAGCGCGCCGGGTCTGGGGTGCCTTTCGACCGTGTGGAGCGAGCCGGCCAACGAACGGCTGGTCAGCATCTACGTGCCACCCGACACGATGACCGTCGTGGGTTACGACCCCGGCGGCACCACCAAAACCGACATTCGGGTTTGCTTCACGCCTTCGGGTCGGAGCTTCGCCTCGTACGTCGATGCGAATCCGACGGCGGCCATGGCCGGCTCGGTCGAGTTCACGGTCAAGCGCGCCACGGGCCTCTTACGCCGCGTCGCTCTGTTGCCCAACGGCAACGCGAGGCTCGCGCTATGAGGCCAATCCGGCTACAGCGCAGCGCGCGGCAGCGTGGAGCCGGCTACACGCTGGTGGAGCTGATGATGGCGCTCGCGTTGTTCACGGTGGCAGTGCTCGGCATCATCTCGCTGCAGAAGCTGATGGTCGTCTCTGGCGCGCACGCCAAGAACATGTCGGTCGCGGAGCGCATCGCGGAGTCTTGGGCGGCCCAGCTGCAGATGGATTCCACGGCCTGGCGCGTCACGACCGGCACCACCGTTTGGCTCGGCGGCGTGGACGGCGGTTGGATCCGGCCAGGTTACGCCCCCAGTGCCAATTTCGGCGCCGCTTTCGACGCGCTCGGCAGTCCGCTATCCGACACGTCGGGCGATCTGGCGCGCGCCCGCTACTGCAGCCACGTGCGGCTGACCACACTTTATCCGAGCACCGGTCTGGTGACCGGCAACGGCATGGTCCGCGCCGAGATCCGCGTGTTCTGGCTGCGCGACGGCGAGGCGGACCTCGTGCCCGCTAGCGGCCTCTGCAGCGTCACCCAAGACGAGGACGACATCGGCCAAGCCTTCGATCGCTACCATTTCCTCTACCACGCCACCGGCGTCCGGCAGCACTCGACCTGATGGCGCGTCGTTTCGATCCCCAGCTGTCGAGCTCGGTGCGCGCCGAGCAGGCGGGCTTCACCCTGGTCGAGCTGATGGTCGCCATGACCGGCGGGCTATTCCTATCGATCGTCGTGTTCGCGCTGTCGCGCGACGCCTCGCGCTTCTACCAATCCGAGACGCGCGCCGCCAACGCGACCTTGGCCGGGGTGACCGGCTTCGAGCGGCTGTCCAACGACATCGCGCGCGCCGGGCACCTGATCTCACCGAACATCACGAACGACCCGCGCGTCTGCAATCGCCCGGAGTCGACGTGGCCGGTAAAGCTCTTCAACCTCCGCGCCATCACGCTCGGTACCAGTGGCAAGATCACCGGAACCGAGCTCGCTGCGGCCGGTATCCAGCCCATGGCTATCGAGCTGGCCGGCTCCCTGGACGTGACCGAGGAGCTGCCCATCAATCACGTGGGTCCAAACGCAGACGGAGCCATGGCGGTCACGCTCCGCGACGATACACCCGCCTTCCGGCGTCTCGGCCTGAAGACGGGGGTGGCCAACAAGGAGCACAACAAGGCCGTGCTGTTGTCGCTGTTCAAGCCGGGCGGCACGGGTCGGGCCGTGCGGATCACGCAGCTCGACGGCATGGAGCAGTACGCGATCGTGGCCGACGTCATCTCGGAGTCGCTGCTTCAGATCACGTTGCGGCCGGACCCCAAGCTGCAGTTTCGGACCAGCACGGCCTCGGTGCAGTGCGGTTTCCGCGGTTTCACCACCGGCGGCACCATCAACGTCATCAACTTCATCCGCTACGAGCTACGCCCCATGATCCTCGCGCCAGGCGCCTACGCTTCGCTGTTCGATGCGTCCGGACACGGGGCCCCCGAGTACGAGAAGGGCCGCGTCGAGCTCGTCCGCTTCGAGCTGGATCCGGAGGGCGACGAGATGGACAACACCCTCGAGATCGTCTCGGAGTACGCGGTGGATCTGCAGTTTTCGGTCAAGCAAGCGACCTCGGCGCTCAACCCGGCGCTGATCGAGCCAGGTCCGACCACCATTACCGGCACCTACGGCTTCACTCAGTGGCTGCGCGGCGTGCACGTGCGCTTCAGCGTCCGCTCACGCGAGGCGGACCGCCAGGCGGATGTCACCGGGATGCCGGCCGGTGATCTCTACCGTATCGGCTTGGGCGCCTCGGCCGGCGCGCCCTTCGCCCGGGTGCGCACGTTTCAGGCCGACGTTCCGCTCCGGAACCTGGAAGGAGCCAATTGGTGAGCCCCACCCTCGAACACCGGCTGGCCCGCAAGTCCGAGCGGGGAACGACCGTATTGGTGGTGGTGATGGTCACGACCCTGGTCACGGCGATCGGCGTGCTCGCGGTGAGAAACGCCAGCCTCATCGACCAGGCGGTGGGCTACAGCCGCCAGTCCTCGCAAACCACGGCGCTGGCGGAGCTCGGCACCACCGCCACCATCGCCGAGTTCGGAGCCAACAAGGCCAGCTTGCTCGTGGCCCAGATGGACACCGAACCCGAAAAGTGCGTGGCCAACAAGGATCCAGACTCGGGCCCCAACAGCCCCTGCTACCGGCTGTTCAAGGAAGATCTGGAAGGGTCGATCAAGGCGATGTCGGACCAGCCGCTCCTGGTCGGTACCGTGGCGGGCACCGAGACCGGAAGCTTTGGTCCCACCTCGTCGTCGTTCGGCGATGTCTTCGTCGAGATCACGGAGAAGGGACCCACAGGGCGGCCTGTGGCAGGCACGGACATCGGCGGCACCGGCATGGCGCCCAAGTACGCCAAGGTGACCCTGACCACCACGGGTCAAGTCCGACCGCTGGCGCCGGCAGGCGCGGACGACAACATCTGTAACGACGGCATCGCGGCGGTGGCCAGCAAGAAAGTCATGCGCGCGCGCGTGGTCGTCGGTCCGATTTGAGAGGAGCTCTCGCAATCATGAAGCAGCGATCCCCCAGCACTGAACCCAAACGAAGCCAAAGGCTGCTCCGGCGCCTGCTGGGTGGGGGCTCGATCGCCGCGCTCTTGCTCAGCTCCCGTTACGCCACCGCCGACGATCTCAGTCCGGCCGCACCGAATATCTTGCTGCTGGTCGATACGTCCGGCTCGATGGACTACAAAACCGGCACGAACGAGTTTCCCACTTGCAAGTATGCAGGTAACACGACCACGGGCGATACGAGCGAGCGCAGTCGCTGGATCGAGCTCGTCGAAGTCATGACCGGCTCGGTCGATGACTACCAGTGCCAGAAGCTCGACCGCAATTCACAGGATTTCAAGACCGAATACGCCATAAGTGGTGTCGATCCGTACGACAAGCTGTATCCCAATCCGTACCATCGCCCGGTCAATAGCACGTGCGTGGCGGGTCCGGGCACGTTGGATCCGACGAGCCCGGCGCTGTTTCCGTCGACGGCCATCAAGTACCACTTGTTCGACAACCTCGCGTCCAGCTGCACCTTCGACCAAGCCCAAGACGGCGTGCTCGACACGCTGTCGGCGGAGATCCGCTTCGGCCTGATGACCTTCGATACCGATCCGGGCCCCGGCACCGGTGTTAACGGTCTTTGGAGCTATTTTTTGGACTCGAGCCGGCAGGGTGAGCCCGCCGGCTGCTTGGTGCCCCAGGATCAGGAGGTCGGCGTGCGCAACGCGCTAGCGCCGCCCTGGGAGGGCCGCGCCGTCGGCTTCGGCGAGCCGTCTTCCGGCAGCGTCGACTACCTGGCCCGTAACCAGATGATCCAAAAGATCCTGCTGACGACGCGACCGTACGGCGCGACGCCCATCGCAGGCATGCTCGACGACGCGCGTGACTTTCTTCAGAAGGACACGAACCCGGATCCGTTCAACACCAACATCTCGTTCGGGCCCTCCGATGACCCGATGACCAAGCCAAACACGAGCAGCGACCCGGACCGCCCCAAAGACCCGTGCCGCAAGCAGGCCGTCATCCTGCTCTCCGACGGTCAACCCAACATGGACTTGCGGCCGTTCTGCGAGCCTGCCGGTTGCCCTTACGACAAAGCCGAAGACATCGCGCTCAGCCTCAAGAACAGCAGTCCGTCGATCGAAACCTACGTGATCGGGTTTGCACTGCCGAAGGTGGTGGTAGACGGGGTAGAGAAGACTTGCTCCGACATCAAGGGCGACGACCTCAAGACCTCGGACGCGAGCAGCATCTGCTCCAAGAACCCCGACGATTCGGGCATTCAGGCCTGCTGCGCCCTCAACCGCATCGCGGCGGCGGGTGGTCCCGGGCCGTCGCCCGGCAGCCCCGTGGATTGGCGTTATGCCCACTTCGCGAACAACCGCGACGAGCTGCGCCAGGAGATCCAGGCGGCCATCGGGCATAACCTCGAGGGAACCACCCGAACCCCCGCCATACCGGCATCGGGTACCGGCTTCATCACGAAAGGCACGGACCACGAGTTCGCGATCGGGTACCGCTTTGGTGCCTCGGTCAAGCCCAATAGTCAGGGCAGATTGTGGACGGGAGAGATCAGCCGCTCGCGTTACATCTGCAAGCCCGACCTCAGCGGCGTGAAGGTCCCCGAGCTTCTCGACCCCGAACCGGATGACGGCGACTTTTTCGTGGCGAACGTCAACGCCAGCGGACCGAACGCGCGCACGCTGTACACGGTGCTCGGCGCCGCTCCGATCAAGTCGGACGCAACGATGCGGCCGAACCTCCTCGTCACGGTCGACGATGGGGTCGGCACCTACATCGGCACGCTGGCCCAATACACCGGCTCGGCGGCCCTCGTCCCCGCCGTCACCCCTGAAGCCATCAACGTGAACGCCAAAACCTGCGACATGCCGGGGCAGGACTGGACCGCGGACCAATGTCGTGACCACTACGTCAAGTGGTGGCTGGGTCTCGAGGGCACCAAGCAGAACCACCGCTGCGACAGCGCTGCCACCTGCTCTCTGGTCGGCGATATTCTGCACTCCACTCCGCGCGCGGTGCCGGCGGTTCCGAACGATCTGATCTCGGACGCGAGCTACGACGCCTTCCGACAAGAGCAGGACGACGCCAAGCGCCCGGCGGTGCTGTACGCGGCATCGAACGATGGCTTCCTCCACGCCTTCAAGATCGGCGAGGTGGACAAGGACGATGCCACCGAGACGATGAAGGTGAAAACGCAAGAGACGAACGAGCTTTGGGCCTTCATCCCACCGGCCGTGCTACCCGGTGTCCGCAGCATGTACGGCGGCACGCACCAGCTGCTGCTCGACGGCCAGATGGCGATCAAGGACGTGGTGGCAACCTTCAACGATTCGCTGCCCGGCTACAAATACCAGCTCCGGCGCTCTCAGGCGGACGCGCAAACGGGCGTCGGCGCTTGGCGCACCATCCTGGTCCAAAGCTTTGGTGCGGCGCGGCCCGGTTATTACGCGCTCGACATCACCGACCCGAAGCCGGTCAGCGGCCAAGGGCCCAAGCTGTTATGGCAGCTGATCAGCGACGAGAAGGGCGACCCGATTTTCGGGACGGGTGGCGGCACCCCGCTCATCACCACGGTTTTCATCGATGGCTTCGAGGTCGCGGTGGCGGTGTTGCCAGGCGGGCATGCACCCGCCTCCACCTCGGGTCCGTGCACCCGCAAGACCACCGATTTTGCGCCACACACCGTGAACCTCACCGGCTACATGCCGCGCACCGAGGTCCCCTGCTACGACGAACACCCAGCGCAGGCGCTCGCGCGGTCTCTGACCATCGTGCGGCTCGACAGCGGCGAAATCTTGCGCACCTTCCGGCAAGACGGCGACGAGGTTCCGGCGCTCAAGGCCCAGGACGTGGTCACCGAAGCACCGCTGGATGCTCCGCTCACCGGCCAGCCCGTACCGTTTCCGTCCGACACGGGCGCGGTGGCGGACCGAGTGTTCATCGGCGACCAAGACGGCACGCTCTGGCGCGTGAGCTTCGCCAGCAAATCCGGCTCGCCCAAGGACTGGACGATGGACCTGTTTTTCGACGGCTTTCCGAAGGATGGCTCCTTCAAGCACACCTACAAGGCCGGTCAGCCCATCGAGACGCCGCCCATCGTCTCCGTGAACGAGCGCGGTGACTTGACCGTGGCCTTCTCGACCGGCCTGCAGCAAATCGTGGGCGGGGCGCCCAAGGTCGTCAACTACGTCTGGTCGCTGACCGAAAAGCCCACCTCGGATCGCAAGCAGCTGCTCCCCGCGGTCAATTGGTACAAGGCCTTCTTGGATGACCAGCTCGGCCAGCGCGTGGTGGGCACGATGTCGCTGTTCAGCAGCCACCTCTACTTTACGACTCGCGGCGTGCCCGCCACCGATGCGTGCAGCCCGGGCGGCGGCGCGGTCTGGGCCATGCACTACCTGAACCCGAACCTCGCCGGGGTCGGAACGGGTGGTGTCGTCGAGCGCAAGACCCTCAAGAAGCTGCTGGCCGACGACACCAAGGATTACGCCGCCCTCGACAAGTTCACCACCGAGACGGCTGCGCTTTCGGGCACCACTGTCGCGCAGGTGCCCACGTGCCGGACCGGCGGCGTGGCCGGGGACGACGAATACTTCCAATACGGCGCTCACAGCGCGCTCGGCGGCGCGCAGGGTGGCGAGTTCCAGCTCCTGATTCCGATCGGCAAGGGCGAGATGAACGCGGGTGTGAACGCGAGCGTGGTGGCCCTCGGTGAGTCGAGGGGCTTGGCGGTCGGCATCGAAAGCCCGGCCATCAGCACGCGCGTGGACTCCTGGGCCGCGATCGTCGAATAATCGTCCGGCTTGCCGTCGACCACCAGACACCGAATGCGATTTCACGCCGCGCCGCGTTTCGCGAAGACCGGCGCGGGGCTGCTGCTCGGTGCGCTCACGCTTCTCGGCTGTCGCTCGAAAGCGAGCCGCAGTTCCGTCGCGGCCAGCGCCTCTGCGCAGCCCTCGGCGTTGCCCGTCGATCACCTGGCCGAGGGGGAGCTGCAGCCCGGCAAGACCGAGGTCTTCGGGTTCCCGGTACCGGTGGGCATGGAGCTCGAGAGCCGGTTTGCCGATCGCGCGTATTTGCATGCACGCCGCATCACGCCTGAAGAGCTCGCCAACTACGTGCGCCAGCACGTCACGGTCTCCCACGTCGAGATCGCGGCCGCCCGCACCGTGTTTCCGAATGCGCGCATCAACGCCAACACCAGCGGTCGCGTGTTCGCGCTCGAGGTCGTGCCCGCCGGCAGCGGGACGCGCCTGATCATCAAGGACGCGACGCCGCCACCACCTCCCCCGCCCGGGCTGAGCGAGGCGGAGCGCTGGCGAGCCGCCGGCATGTCGCCCGATGGCCGGCCCCTGGATATGAAGAAGCTGGAATGAGCTTGCGCGTTAAGGAAACAACGTCCCGGTCGCAAGCTCACTCGCAAATTCGTCGAAAGGCAACACGTCGATGCCATCCGGGGTAACGAGCGAACGAGGGCCCAAGAACACCAGCACGCGACGCACCAGACCCTTGAGCCCCGCGATGGCGCGCAGACCCGCGAGGTCCGCCGGACGCAGGTTCTTGCTGGTCTTGATCTCGACCGCCAAAGACTCTCGCCCCCGTGTGAGCACGAAGTCCACCTCGGTCCTCAGCGCTTCCGCCGGCGCCCAATAGGCAATGCCGTCACACAGCTCGGCGCGTTCGCGATAGAAACGCAGCAGCATGTAGACGAAGCCCTCGAGCAGCGCCCCGCGTTCCTCCGTTGCCACCGGGCCCAGCTGCTGCTTCAGGGCGCGGACCACCCCCGCGTCGAAGAAGTAGTACTTGGGGTGACGGCGTTCCCGCACGCGCAACCGCGACTCGAAGGCTGGTAGGGGCGCAGCAAGCAGCGTGTCCTCCAGAATGGCGAGGTAGCCGGAGATGGTTTGTCGCGCCACCCCCGCGTCCCGTGACAATGAAGCCACGTTCATCAGCTGGCCGTGCATCAACCCGGCCACCGGCAGGAAGCGCGCGAAGCCCGGCAGGTTGCGGACCGCCGCCTCGGCCTGGATCTCCTCCTTCAGGTAGGTCTGCACGTAGGCTTTGAGCGTCGCAGCAGGTTCGGGAGATTCCCAGACCAACGGCAGCGTACCGTGGCGCAGAGCTCGCTCGAGACGAAAGGCGCTGCCAAGCTCCTCCGGAACGAACGGAAACATCGTCAGCTGCTGCGCGCGGCCACCGAGCAAGTTGGTCCCCCCGCGCCGCAGCTTGCGCGCGCTCGACCCCGTCAAGGCGAAGCGCAAGCCGCGGTCTTCGATGCTGCGATGCACCTCGTTCAGCAAGCTCGGCAGGCGCTGAATCTCGTCGACGATCACCCAGCCGCTCGCCGACGAAACGCGAAGCTCGGCCGAGAACGAGCCGGGATCCGCCAAGTAGGTCTGGTACCGCGCTTCGTCGAGCAGATCGACCAGCTGGGCCTCGGGCAGCGCACCCCGAGCCCAGGTGCTCTTGCCGGTACCGCGCGGCCCTAGCAAGAAGAACGAGGTTTTCGGCCGCTCGATTCGCCTGGCAAACATGCAAACTATGTCAGCATATTACGGCGATAAATGCCATGATACTTAGGTATGTGGAGCTCGGAAAGGAGACACCCCGGCCTTGTGGAGCCGCTGGCGTGTCGGCCTGGACTTGGGCTGCAGGCAGTGGTCGCACTGCCGAGCCCCAACGCCCGCTCGGGCGCACCTCGCCGAATCGCCGTCAGCGGGCCAGTCAAAGAGGACGTTTCGGAGTTGCTGCGACGTCCGGGACAGACGGCTTGACCAAAGGAGCCTGCGTAGTACTATTATGCACAACGGGTAATACCATGTCGAAGCCGATGAAGACCGTGTCCTTCAAGTTGCCCGAAAAGCTCGACCAAGAGCTCAACGAACTGGCGCGAGTGCGAAAATCGAGCCGCTCTGCGCTCGTGCGGGAAGCGCTGGCGGCTTTGGCAAGAGGTAAGCGCAATTCGGTGACTTCGGCCGCAAGAGATCTGGTTGGTTCCATTGCAGGTCCGTCAGATTTGTCGACGAACCCGAAGCACATGTCTGGCTACGGCAAGTGACGACTGTTGTCATTGATACTGGGCCGCTGGTGGCGCTTCTCAACCAACGGGACCGCCAACATGGCTGGGCTAAAGCCGTGCTCGACACGATAGAGCCGCCCGTCGTCACCTGCGAAGCCGTCGTTTCCGAGGCATGCTTCCTGCTCCGGGATTTTGACGGCGGACGCGATGCCGTGTTGGCGTTGCTATCGCGGAACGTAGTCAAATGCGATTTTCGGCTCACAAGCGAAGTTGACGCAGTCCGCGCGCTGATGAAGAAGTTCAACGACGTTCCCATGTCTCTGGCAGATGCCTGCTTGGTCAGGATGACAGAGCTCGAGGCCAGCTCAGTCGTTCTTACGATAGACAGTGATTTTCGTGTCTATCGAAGAAACCGTCGACAAACGATCCCGACGATGATGCCGCCTCGCGGCCGTGACTAACCAAGCAATGAACCCGACGGGGAGATGGCTTCTGGCATGCTCCATTGCCATTGTGGGGTATCTGGAGCGCGGACCGTGTTGTGCAAGACGCTGGCGGCCTCGCGGCTTACGCCGGCCACGAGCTCGCGCCTGTGCTAGCTTGGCAGCATGTCGCAACCGGTGTGGCTGAGCACGGACGACCCGCGGGCCCCCTCGCAAGAGGAATGGGACGCGATGAGCCCCGAGCAGCGTGCCAAGGTCGTGGCGTCACTGCCCACCGACATGCCGTTGGAC
>DATEDZ010000167.1:0-7962 GCA_035281385.1 Polyangiaceae bacterium | reverse complement strand
GCCCGCTCGACCGAACAACGCTCCCGCTCCCGGCGTTTGCGAATTTGCGCTCGGCCGAACCCGAGCCCCATTCCGACCCCACTCCCGCTCCCGATCAGCCGCTCCCGAGCCCGAACCCGGCCCGATCACCAATCATGGCTGATCACTCGCCGAGCTCGAGCCCAATCGTGGCCACATCGCACGCGTTGAACAGCGCGTTGCACGCTTCGCCAATCAAAGTCGCCGATCCTACCGGTCGCCCGAGAAAAGGCTCAATGGCTATGGGTTTCGTTATCGCGGAGTCAGGGTCGCCGCAAAAGAATTGCGGGCCGTCCATCTCCATCTGGAGCCCACACACGACACCGCTGCAGTCGTAGCCCGGCAGCTGCTCGAAGGCAGGGCCGCAGTTGCGGCCGCCCAGGGGGCGATCCGAATCGTCCAGCGCAGCGTCGAGGCTCAAGAAGAAGCGCATGTGGTAGGTGTTGGGCCCGGTAACCTTCCAGCTGACGCGGATTGAGTCGCCGGGGGCGAGCGTGGAGGAACCCTCCGTGAGTGCGAGTGACGAAATGCTCGGAGGAGTCTCGAAGTCTTCCGCTGAGTTGTCCGGCTTGATCGCACAGGCGCCCAGAATCGGTTGTGCCATGGCTGAGAGCACGAGTATTCTCGTAAGAGGGATCATCGACAGCTCCTGTCTTGAGTGCGAACGTGATGGCGATCCCACACGTCGGCCGAATACCGACCTGCGAGAAGCGCCCACCCGTGAGCGCTTTCGCCTGACCATCGTCGAATGCAGGTCGCGTGCCGTACGGTGCCCAGCTGGCTGAAGGTTGCGCGGTGGCGGCGCTCGCCCGGGGCCGACGCCTTACGGGGGGATGCCGTGTCGCGGGTCTTGGTTTCCGGGCCAAAAGCAGGGTGCGGGCGCGTGATCGGACGATCGCACAGGTGATCGGACAGCGCGCGCCGGCCGGCCATCGGGGGGTCAGCGCTCGATCGGCACTGCTGGGATCTGCATGTCCTGTGCGGCTCCGTCGACCACGAGCGGTGCGATGCGCAGCTGCGGGATCGACTCGACGTCACTCCCCACCGGCCCAAAGTTGTAGGTGACGAGCGTCGGAACGGCACGTACGAACACGCGCTGCAGCCCGCAAGGATTGGTCGTGGTTTCGTTTGCCACGTCCAGACGAGTCGCGGCAAGCTCGTTGCCCTGGTCGTCGAAGGCCGATGCCAAACCTCGCGAGCAGAAGGCCCCCAAGTTTACCGGCAACGCCAGAGCCCGATCGGCGCAGTGACTTCGGAACACGAGCGGACAGGTCAGGTCTCCGCTGCTCTGGACGCGGCAGGGATAGTAGCTGATTTCGACTTGTTGACTGGTGAACGATCCGAGAGCCCGGCCCAGAGCTGCAGTACCTTCGGCCGTCCATGCCCCGGCCTCGCCACTCGAAACGGGCAGGCGACGCAGCGCCGCCTGCTCGACCACGTCGCCCACGCGAGGGTTGAAATGTAGCAGCGTGATCTCGCTAGCGCTCGCGCTGAAGTCGTCGAAATCGTAGCGTAGCTCTGCTGAGACGCCTTCGATCAGTGTCACCGCTAGGGGACAGTAGCTCGTCTGGGTCTGACTCGCGAAGCGGACTGCCGTCGCGACGTAACGATTGCCGCGATCGTCATAGGCGTACGCGGTGCCGGTGGAGCAAAAGCCTCCCTCCCACGTCGGAAGAACGAGGTCGATGTCTCCGCGCGTCGCCGCCGTCGTCGCCGAGCAGCTGACTCCGCTCGCTCCCGTGCGCGAGCACGAGGCGTTCTCGAAGCGCACATCGACGAAAGTTTGGTCGTGCACCGGTTCACCCGCCTCGTCGGGAGCCGTGCCTGGGGCGCCTGCGTTGCCCCGTCCGTCGTCGCAGAGGTCCGGGTCGGCACTAGGCCCTTGCGCGCCGCCCATGGCGTCGGGCTCGCCGGTTCCGGCCGTCGCGTTCCCGCTGCCACCTTTCCCACCATCCGTCACTTCCATGTTGCCTCCGCCGGAGCCGGCGTCGTCAGCTGCTGCAGAGCGCTCACGGATGCCGACGATCCACTGACAACCCGCCAACGTCGAAACCAGAACCAGAACAAGCGCGCGACCGGTCAAAAGCGTCCTCGCAGGTTCACGCGACCGCCGCCCCGCGCGTCCGCGCCGGCCTCGACGGAGAGGCCATGGCTTGCGTGTGGTTGGCTTGTCATCGACCTAGCTCCGCCCATCAAGAACCAGGTGGCAACGCCGACGACGCCGAGTCCGAGGGAGACGTTGGATATCCAAGCGGAGGTGCGCGCGCGGTCTTCGAGCTGGGCGCCTTCCTTGGTGCAGGTCGTGTCCGTCGGACAAAGTTTGTTGCTCTCCTTGTGGTTCTCCAGAGCGTCCAGCCCGGCAATCGCGCCCAGTATCAGGAACAGGCCACCTGCACCGCCGATGTACGTTCTCGTCGTGCTGCCGGTGACCTGCTCGTTTTTCGGAGGATCATCGAGCAGTGGCTGCGACGTGCTGGTGGATTGAGGAGCATTCGGAGCTCGAGCAGAGGTACCGCTGTCTTGAACCGCAGCGAGGGCGGCGATCGTGATCGTCCTCTGTTCACTGATCGCCATACCCAGGCGCTGGCTGAAGGGCTGCTTGCTCGGAGCTGAGGCGCTGAGCTCGTGCTGGCCCGGGTCGATGGCAACTGGCATACCCCAAGCAGCTCTCCCGACCAGCACGCCGTCTAGCTTCACCTCTTGACCTTCGACGGGCGAAGTGACGATCAGTGTGAGCCAGGGCAGTTTGGGCTCCAGTGCGCTGATGTGCTCTTCGGCGGCGGCGACGCGATCTGGCCTACTATCGCGGTGCGCCTGGCTCAAGGCCTCCTTGAATTCGGTCCAGGATGTCGCCACCCTTCCTTGCAGCTCGTGGCAGTGCGCGAGGTTCAAGAGCGTCCCGCCACCGGGATCGAGCCGCTGGCTTTCCTCCAGCTTGGAGCATGCCTGGTCGTACTCGCCGCCACTCATGAGCACTTTGGCTTGCTCGAACAGCGACTGAGCCAAGCTGCGATCCGTTTCCGAAGGCTCGGCGCTCAGCGAGGGCGCTGCCAGGTATGCAGTCAGTGCTAGGGCAACGCCCCCATTCCTCATCGGCGAAATCCTCTACTTTCGATCATCAAACGCACCCCGGGCCTTGGGCAATGGAGTCGGTGAGGTCGATGCCACGGCTGGCACTGGCGACGCCACGGCTGGCACTGGCGCGGAAGGCCTGGGCGGCTCGAGCGGTGTTCCGGTGGCCGTTCGGCGAGGCGCTCCGGCTGTCTTGAGTCGCGCGCCCGGCGCGGGCGCTGATCGAGGTGGCTCGGGGGCGGTGCCCCGCGCCGTGACGCTCGGGTGGGCCGCGGTCTGGTCGAGGCGAAGCGCGGGTTCCTGCTCAGATGTTGTGCGAGACGCGGGATCCTCTCGAGCACCGGAGGCCGCTGCCGGAGCGTCGGCAACGCTGGCAGGCGCCAGCAGTGCTTTCAGCCAGCCGAGCCCGGCGAGGGCTAGACTCAAGAGGACGGCGCCAGTCAGCCCATGCCGCAGGCGCCTCGAGCGGGGCCCGTCGCGCGGGTCGCTCACCTGACGATTCGGGACCACGGGCGCGTTCGTGGTCAGCTCGCGACGAGGGGCTGCCACGGTCGGCGCGTACGCCAGCGTTTCCTCGCTCCGCTTCGTTAGGTCCATCGGTCTCGTCGGCCCGCGGGCAGCGGGAGCTATTGACGGAGTCACCGCGAAACGGCGCAGCTCGTCTTCGAGCGCCTGCACGGATGCCGGCCTGCCGCCGGGATCTCGGGTTAGCGCGCGGTGCACCAGATCGCAGAGCGGTTTTGGTAACGCCGGCTGCAACACGCCGAGTGGCGTAGCCTCTTGGTAGAGGATCTTGAGCAAGAGGTCGTTTCTCAGGTCCGCCTCGCTAGCCTCGAACGGCCGCCGTCCACTGAGCAGCTCGTAGAGAATCACTCCCAACGCGTAGACGTCCGAGCGGGCGTCCACGGCGGCCGGGTCGCGGATCTGCTCCGGCGACATGTAGCCGATCGTTCCGAGCAGACCGCCTGCGCGCGTTCCCGCATGGTTATTGCCCACCGATCGGTGTTTGGCGATCCCGAAGTCGAGGATCTTGACCAGCCGGGTGCCGTCTCGCCGCGAGGTGAGGAACAGATTGGCGGGCTTGAGATCGCGATGGATAAGGCCCTTTTCGTGGGCATGCTGAAGCCCGTGGCAACTCTGAACGACGATGTCGATGGCTTCGGCAACCGCGAGCCCCCGAGGGTGCCTGGCGAGCAGGCTTTGGCAGTCCTCGCCCACGAGGTACTCCATGACCAAGTAGCACCCACCCCCTTTTGTTTGTCCACAATCATGGACCTTGACGATGTTTTCGCCGCCCAGCGCCGCAGCCGCCTGCGCTTCTTTGGCGAAGCGCCCGACGATCTCTCCGACGGAGGCGTACTCGGGTAACAGCACCTTGACTGCCACCCGATCGTTGAGCGGGTGTCCCGGGACGATCTCGGTTGCGTTCAGCGCTTCGAACACGCAGCCCATACCGCCGCGCCCGAGCTCCCGCACGACCAGGTACTTGCCGCCCAGGCGCTCGTCGCAGCCCGGAATATCGGGATGCACCTTGCCGCAGATCACGCAGCTTGCTGCGTCGCGGACAAGATCATCGCTCATGGCTGGTCACGCTCGGGTTCGGACTCCTGGCGGAGCCTTGAAACGTCGAATTCGGAACGGGCGCCGAACAGTCGGTAAGCCCGCCCGCGAGTGATTCCCAACGCTTCGGCGGCGCGGCTGACGTTGCCCTTGTGCGTCCGCAGCGCCATGACCAGCTGCTCGAAGGAAACGTCGTCGTCAGTCGAGGAGCGCTTGGAGGTGCCGGTTGGCGGCGCGCCCGCCGCCTTGGCTCGAAGGATGCGCTCCGGCAAATGCGAACGTCTCAGGGCCCGGCCGGGGTGAGTGCTCACTAGCTGGTTTGCGAGCAGGACGAGCTCGCGAACGTTGAGCGGCCAGTCGTAGAGTACGAGGCGCTCGATCAACCGGGGCTCCAGCCCCGGCGCAGGCCCAGCGCTCGCAGCGGCTAGAAACTCTACGAATAGGGGAACGATGTCCTCGCGCCGCTCGCGCAGGGGAGGAAGCTCGACCGTCATACCATTTAGTCGCGCCCACAGATCCGCGCGAAAGAGTTTTGCCTCCACCTTGCGGGCGAGCGGCTCTTGCGCCGCCGTGACCACGCGGAAGTCGACCGGTACCGAGCTCGCTTCGCCGAGCGGGCACACCGCTCGCTGCTCGAGGACACGGAGCAACTTGGCCTGAAGCGCCAAGGGGAGCTCGATGACCTCGTCGAGCAGGAGGGTACCGCCGTGGGCGGCGCGAATGTAGCCGACGCTAGCCTGGCTGGCGCCCGTGAATGCTCCGCGCCTGTAGCCGAAGAGCTCTGCCTCCGCGAGACTTTCGGGCAGCGCCGCGCAGTTGACTGCCACCAACTTTCCCGGACGCTCGCTCCAGCGATGAATGGACTCGCACAGACCCTCCTTGCCCGTGCCGGTCTCGCCCTCAATGACGATCGGAAGCGTCGACTTGGCGGCGGTGCGCAGCGGATCGATCGCTTCCCTCAGCCGCGGCCCACCGTACCACCCCGGGGCGATTGCTTCGACGCCTAGCGCAACGTCACCGGACTGCACGTGCACGACGAGCCCCACGCCTTCTCCGACCCTCACGACGTCGCCCTCCGCCAGAGGTGCAAGCTCACGCCGCGACCCATTGACGAACACGCCGTTGACACTCTGGCGATCGCGAATCATTGCCAGGGGGCCATCGCGCCAGACACCAGCGTGTTCTCGTGATGTCTCGTTTCCAGGCAAGATCGTGGCGCAATGATCGGAACGACCGAGCAGCTTTTCATCTGCCGTGAGCAGCGTCAGTTGGGGCCTTGGAAACTGCCAATGGATCGCGATCTCTCGCGCCTCCCGCTGCTCACGGCGCGTGCTGGTAGCTGGCTGCGTCGTCTCGCCGGTCGATTGGCGTCGCCGATCTGCACGCCCGCTCATTCGGATTCCGACGTACAAGATTCGCTCCTCGGAATCAATCGACCCTGCCCTGCACCCGCAGCACAGACCGGTGCCGGCGCGCGGAGGCTGGCATAGCCTCCTCCCTTGACGGGACATCGTTCAAGTAATTACGGTAATTACATGACGAAGCCTCACCAACCCGAGATCGAGCTGAAGGTGGTTCCGATTGGAAATTCCCGCGGCATTCGGCTGCCGCGTGAGATCCTGGCGAAGTATCAGATTGGCGAAGCCGTGGTGCTTCAAGCGCGGGAGGAGGGGCTGCTGCTGCGTGCCAAGGGCGACGATCGCCTGTCGTGGCAAGAGACCTACAAGGAGGCGAGTCGAGAGGCGGAACACTGGTCGGACCTCGAGGCGACGGTCGCAGATGGGCTCGACAAGGTGCCGTGGTGAAGGGTCCGGTGGAGCGCTTCGCCATCTACCTCGCAGATCTGGAGCCCACACGCGGCGGCGAAATCGCAAAAACGCGCCCGGTAGTCGTCGTCAGTCACGAAGCCATGAACCGCCATCTCGACACGGTCGTGGTCTGCCCGCTCACCCCCCAGCTCCATCCGCGCTGGCGCAGCCGGCTTCAGTGCAAGTGCGAGGGTCGCAAGACCGAAATCGCCGTCGACCAGATCCACGCCATCAGCAAGGCACGCCTCTCCAAGCGCCTCGACCGCTTGAAACCGCCGCTCGATGTCGAGCTGCGGGCGCTGATTGTGGAGATGTACGGGAGCTGAGAATGGTCGAGCTCGTGGGGCCACGCTGGCGCCCACCAAGGCTCCGTGTTACGTATTTGCCAAATGAGTCTTACCATCACAGTGCGCTTGCCCGCGGACCTGGCGGCGTGGCTCGAGGAGACGTCCAGGGTCTCTGGCGTCGCCCAGGGAAGGATCATTCGTGACCAGCTCGAACGAGCGCGCGCACGCAGTGCAGGGCAGCCGTTCATGCGTTTGGCTGGCAAGGCAAAGGGCCCGCGTGAACTTTCGAGCCGCAAGGGGTTTTCACGCAAGTGAAGGCCATTGCTACTATGCGCGCCACTGGCCATGAATCATGTGCAGCTCCTCGACGCGGATGAGCCGTCGCCAGTCGAGGTGGTTGGCGCCGAGCGGAGCGGGCCGTTCGTGGTTCTTTGCGATCATGCCGGGCGTGCTTTGCCACGAGCGCTCGGCAATCTCGGGCTCACATCGGCTGAGCTCGAGACGCACATTGCCTGGGACATCGGCGCCGCCGGTGTGGCTCGTCGCCTGGCACACGAGCTTTCCGCGCCGCTGTTCTTGCAGCGCTACTCGCGGCTGGTCATCGACTGCAACCGACCATTGTCCGCCCCCGACTCGATTCCGATTCAAAGTGGCGGGATCGCGATCCCCGGGAATGCGGGGCTGACGCCCGCGCAGGCCGAGGCTCGTGCCCAGGCCATTTTCGAACCCTACCACGCGCGCATCTCGGACCTGTTTGCCCAGCGCTCACATTACTTGCTCGTCACCGTGCACAGCTTCACTCCCGAGCTGTACGGCCAGCGCCGGCCATTTCACGCCGGCGTGCTGTACGAGCGAGACACGCGCCTGGCCGGGCCGCTGCTTTCGCGGCTGCGCCAAGAGCCGGGCCTGATAATCGGCGACAACGAGCCCTATCGAGCGAGCGCCGCGACTGACTACTCGATCATCGAGCACGGCGAGCGCCGCGGTGCTCCATACGTGGAGCTCGAGGTGCGTCAGGACCTGGTCGGTGAGGGGGCCGGACAGGCGGCGTGGGCCGAGCGCTTCGCGCGGCTTTTGCGCATTGCGTCCGACGCGTTTCGTTTCTGAGCTCGCGACAAGGAGCTAGGTGACGCGCCGTCCACGGAGGTAAGTTCGAACGGAGGCCCCGTTGCAAATTCAAGTTGGCTACGAGCTCATCTACGACTTCCCACAGCCCA
>DATEDZ010000166.1:0-38630 GCA_035281385.1 Polyangiaceae bacterium | reverse complement strand
GAAGAGTCCGGTCGATTACTTGCAGCCGCCCTGTGACAGAACCGAGACGCCCTTGGCGTTGGCTTCGCAGGCGTTGGTGTAGGTCATGCCGTCGCAGCCGCAGACCGGATTGACGTCGTCGGTGCAGACCTCCGGAATCCGGTCGCAGGTGCCGCTGCCGTCGGCGAAGCCGCACGCCATGTCCGGCGGGAAGTTGCAGAAGAAGCCCGGCTCTTCGCAGGGAGTGCCGATGAACCCACCACAGGTCTTGCCACCGGAGCCAGCGCATTCACCCTGCGCCGCGACCGAGACGCCGGCGCTGGCCGCCGTGCAGGCGTTGCCGTAGGTCCTGTCGTCGCAGCCGCAGACCGGCGCGTACTCTTTGGTGCACGCGTCGGGCACGGGTGCGCAGGTGCCGGTCTGATCCCCCGCGCCGCACATCGCGCCCGGCGGGAAGTTGCAGTACTCGCCCGCGCTGCAGCCCAGGCCCTGGATGCCGCCGCACACGTCGCCACCCGGGTTCGAGCCGCCGCATTCACCCTGCGCCGCGACCGAGACGCCGGCGCTGGCCGCCGTGCAGGCATTGCCGTAGGTCACGTCGTCGCAGCCGCAAACCGGCCGGTACTCCCTGGTGCACGCTTCGGGTACGGGAGCGCACGTCCCGGTCTGATCGCCAGCCCCGCACTGCGCGCTCGGCGGGAAGTTACAGTACTCGCCCGCGTCGCAGCCCAGGCCCTGGATGCCGCCGCACACGTCGCCGCCCGGATTCGAGCCGCCGCACTCGCCCTCGGACGCGACGGAGACGCCAGCACCCGCCGCTTGGCAGGCGTTGCCGTAAGTTTTGTCGTCGCAGCCGCACACCGGCGCGTAGATCTGGATGCAGAGCTCCGGCTTGGCCGTGCAGATGCCGGTCGCGTCCGCCGCGCCGCACATGCCCTCGGGGGGGATGTCGCAGAACTGGTCGTCATCGCAGCCCGCCCCGAGGAGGCCGCCGCAGGTCTTGCCGAGCGTGCCGCCGCCGTTGCTGCCGCCGGCCATGCTGGTGCTGCCGGCGCTGCCGTTGCTACCGGCCATACCGCCGCCGCACTTGGCCCCTTGGGGGCACTCGTCGCCGACGACTGCATCGCTGCAGCCCTTGGCCCCCAGCGAAAGCGGGGCGAGCAGCAGAATGGGGGCCAGCCAGCCCCAGTGAGACGTGCGGATCAGCTTGTTCTGTTCGTTCTTAAGCATGGACATGGGTTCCTCCTTCAGTCACTCGCCCCGATAGATCTCGGCCAAGCGCGCTTTGGCGCGCAGGCGTTCCTTTTGTAGAAGCCCTGCAGGAAAACGTCGTTCGTGCTCCGCGACGAGCACCGCGGCCCGCGCTGCGTTACCGGCCGCGAGCTCGGCGAACGCGCTATCCAGGATGCGCGTCTCCTCGGCCAGTGTGCTCGATGCTCGATCTGCCGCTGCCGCTTCGGGCGTCGCGAAGTCGACCTGCGACGGACGCGCTGGGAGCGCTTCGGTGGTCACGCTCTGCTCCGGAATCGCAGCACGAGGGCTCGGCGCTTCTAACGGCGCCGCGGGGCCTGCTTCGGCCGGTGGGACGGCAGCGACCTGGCTATCTGCTGCGCGCTCTGGCGACCGCGCAGGGCTCGCCAGAGCCGCGGCATGCGTTGGGGGAGGCGCGAGCTGTGGCTCGGCACTGCTTTCCATGATCAGGCCGGCGGTCGGGATCGCCACGACCGCCAGCCCGCCCAGCTTGAAACCCCAGGAGAGCACCAGCCCCTTGCTGACCAGGCCCGCTGCGACACCAGGTGCCGCGCCGGCAGTGGCGGCGGTCGTCACCGCCACGCTATTGCCGAGCGCTAGACCTGCGGCGACCAGCCGGCGCCGCAGGCGCGCGCTGGCTTGGGGCGACGGCAGGTCGCCGCGCAGCGCTTCTTCCAGGGCGGTGTCTTCGTGATCAGGGCTCATGGGTGCTCCTGGGTAGGGTCTTGAGGCGCGCCACTTCGGCTTCGAACGCCAGTCGAGCCGCGCGCAGCCGCGAGTAAACGGTGTTGAGCGGAATGCCGACGACCTCGGCGACCTCCGGAGCCGACATCTGCTCGACACGCGACAGCACGAACACTTCACGCTGGTCGTCGCTCAGCGCTTCGAGCGCGGCGCGAGCCAGTGCCAGCTGCTCGCTGCGGTGCACTGCGACTTCGGCGGTGCTGGCCGGTCCACCTTGCTCCGGCTGCAGCGCGAGCGGCAGCGGTTCGCGCTGCAGCCGCTCGCGATACTTGCGCGCGATGTTGATCGCGATCGCGTAGAGCCAGGTCCGAAGCTCGGCCCCGCCGTCGAATTCTTCGAGCTTGCGCGCCGCAACCACGAACACGTCTTGCAGCGCGTCGTCGAGCTGCGCGTCGCGCACGCCCAGGCTGCGCAGACAGCGCCACACGTAACGAAAGTGTGCCTCGTAGACCGAAGCCAGCATCGGCCGCTGACCCGACACGGCGCGCCCGCCGGCAGGGGCGGCCTGCGAGGCCACGCGTCGTCCGAGCGCTTCGGCAACCATTCGGCGTTTATCCGGGCAGGGGCGGAAATCCGTCTACCAAACCAGACCCAAGCGTACGAAACCCGCGCCGGCCAGCCAGGGCACCTTGTATATGTCTCCGTCATGATTGAGAAATCTAAACCGCGCACGCAGCAGATTGAGCTGACCCTCGGCGCCCAGTCCCAGCCAGAAGGGCGGCTGCTCGAAGGGCACGAAACCTAGACCGAGGGTGGGCCCAGCCGTCCAGGCGGAGTCCTGCTGGGGGTCGAAGGTGGGCACCTCGGCGCTGAGGCCTTCGCCGGACAGGCGCTGCGCGGCAAGGCCCACGCGCGCCTCCCAGGTTCTGGAGGCCTTGAAGATGCCGGTGACGCCGGCTCCGAACGCGTGGAGCCGAACGCCGCGTCCGTCCGGGTCGCGCTTCTCGCCGGGTGCCAGGTAACGCACCGCGAGCCCCACGCCAAAGTGGCGCCAGAGGGCCTTGCTCTCGAGCTCCACGCCGAAGACAGGCCGCGGCAGGATGCCGGCAGTCGCTCCGGCACCGATCGCCAGCGTCAAGCGAGGGCGCGGCGTCGAAGTGGGGGCAGCTGGCGGCGGGGTGGGCTGGGGCTGAGCATCTGGAGGCGTGCGATCGCGCATCAGCATGGCCACCGCCACCACGACCGCTGCGCGCAGCAGCTCGGTGCAGCTCTCGTCGTCGAGCTCGCGCAGCTCGCTGCCGATCTGTACACGCAGGTGAAAGCCGCCCGGGGCTTGGTCGATGGAGACGTGCACGCTATCTACCGGTGCGTCCTGACCGAGGCGCTGCTTGAGCTCGGCATCGAAGCGCGCGCGTGAGCCGCATTCGGGTGGGATGCCGGCACTTTCGGCGCGGGCAGAGCTCGAAAGAAGCGAAAGCGCGGCGAGCGCCAAAGCGCAGCAGCTAGCGTGTGCTCTGCGTGCTCTGCCCATGAGAAGCCGAGCAGTTCTCCTCGACCCCAGGCGATTTGGCAAGCAGGCGTGGCGGTTGTGGACGCCAGTGTCAGGACCCAGCACTGACATTGATTGTCAGGGCTGAGGGACAAAAACGGACCGACTGGCTTCCCTTTTCATGGGCTGCTACTATGTTCAGTACATGGCTCTTCCGGCCCACCTGCTTGAGCGGCTTTCGCCGGCACTTCTGCATGCCAGAGTGCGTCTGGCTCGTCCGGCCAACGAGCCAGCGTGCGCTGGGCTTCGCTTCGGTATCGCGGAGCTCGACGCGCTGCTGCCGGACGGCGGGCTGCTGCGGGGCGGCGTGGTCGAGCTGTGTGCGGCGGGTGAGGGCGCGCTCGGCACCTCGCTCGCCCTGGCGGTGTGCGCCCAAGCTCAGACTGAGGCGCGTGAGCGCAGCGGTCACTCAGCCTGGTGTGCGTTCATGGATCCGTCGGGTACCTTGTACGGTCCTGGCGTCGCATCCGCTGGGGTGGAGCTGTCACGGCTGCTGGTGGTGCGGCCTCCTGTCACCGCCTTGTCACGTGTCGCGCTCCGGCTCGCTGAGTCGGAGGCATTTGCCGTGGTCGTGGTGGATCTCACGGGAGTGGTGGGTGAGCGGGTGACGGTTCCGCTCGGCACCTGGCCGCGCGTGGTTCGGCGTCTGGCGATGGCTATCGAGGGCACCGGCCATAGCGTCGTGCTCCTCACACGTGAGGTGGATCGTCGACCGTTGCCGTTGCCGGTCGCTCAACGCCTCGAGGTGTCGCGTCCCACCGCTGATAAGCTGCTGGTGCGCCTCGCCAAGGATCAGCGGGGGCGCATCTCTCCTCCACGCCCGGTGGCCTGGGCTCGCGGCAGCTTGTGGGGCCAGTCGGTCGATGGGGCCAAGCCGAGGGGTCACGATGCCAGGCGAGCTTGAGGCGCGAAAGCGTCGCATCCTGGCCCTCATTTTGCCGGACTTGCTGGTGGAGCTTGCGCTCCGGCAACGCTCTGTCTCGAGGGGCGCGGGGCCCGAGCCCCGTTCCAGCAAGCCGCTCGGTGTCGTGCTCGTGGATGAGCCGGCGCGGCCTGTGCCGCAGCAACTTTCACTCAGCGTCGGGGGGAAGCCGCTCGCCCCGGATCCGGAGCTCGCTGCTTCGGAGCAGCTGTCCGCCGTCAATCGTGAGGCGGAGCGGTTGGGGGTGCGTGCAGGGCAAACCATCGCGGAAGGGTCGGCGTTGGTTTCTCAGCTCATCGTGCTCAAGGTCACCCGATCTGAGGTAGAGCGAACGCTGGGTAGCTTGGCGGAGGTCGCGCTCGGTTATGGAGCCAGCGTCGGCATCGCCGCGCCCGATACGGTTTGGGTCGACATCACCGGCGCCGCTCACCTTTTCGGTGGCGAGGAGGCGCTCGCGCAGGATCTATCGGAGCGTGTGCGGGAGCTGGGGCATCGCACCAAGGTCGCCGTCTCGGGGGGTCCGGAGCTGGCGCGCGCTTTTGCGCATTGGGCGACGCCTACCCGCTCTGGCGCGGGCGCCGCCCGTTCTTTCGCGGGTAGCAGTGTGGCTCCCGGCATTACGGTGATTTTGCCAGAGCTCACCGCGCTGGCCGCGGCAGAGCTACCGATACAGGCGTTGCCGCTCGCTCTGGATACCGTCGGCTACCTGGTGCGCTTGGGTCTTCTAACGCTGGGAGATCTGTCGCGTCAGCCGCGCTCGGCGCTCGCTCCCCGATTGGGGAAGCAAGCAGCTCGCGTGCTGGAGCTGTGCTCCGGTGAAGACAGCGCGCCGCTCGTCGTCTACCAACCCCCTCGCACGTTGGAGGAAGAGAGCTCGTGGGAGGACGCCGTCAGCGGGACTGAGCCACTCGGCTTCGTGCTACGAGGTCTGGCGGCGCGCATTTCCGCCCGGCTTTGCTCACGTGGTGAGGCTGCGGAATTGCTCGAGGTCACGCTCCAGCATGATCCGGTCATCGCGCGTTTTCGTGGCGTGTCTCAGAGCACGCAGCTCTCCTTCAAGCTCGCTTCGCCTTTGCATCGTGAGGCGGAGCTGCGGCGCATCGTGGCTTCTCGGCTGGAGCGGTTGAAGCTTGCGGCTCCCACCGTGGGGATGAAGCTGTCGGTGCCCCGGCTCGCGCCGCTCGCAACGCGCCAGCTCTCGCTGCATGAGCTTTTGGACGGCGACACCACCAGCGGTGAGGAGGACTTACCGCTCGTGCTGGCGGAGCTTGGCGCCGACATCGGGGAGGCTCAGGTGGGAGTGCTCAGCCTGGTTGACGCACACCGCCCGGAAGCTCAAAGCTTGCTGGGCGCGGCCTTGCCTGAAGGCGCTGCGCCGTCCAGGCGTAAAAGACCGCGTGCGGCTGCGCGCAGCGCCGCACCCGAGTCGTTGCTGCGCAAAGCGGAGGCACCCATCTGGTCCAAGCTATCGAGCCCGCCCACGCGGCTCTTACAGCATCCGGTCGAGCTCAGCTCGGTGATCAGCGCGGGCAGCACGCTGGTGCTCGGTCACACGCTCTACACCATCGAGCGATTGCGCTTCGAGCAGCGGCTCGACTCCGTCGAGTGGTGGAGCCGCCCAGTGGCTCGCGATTATTTGCGACTCTGGCTACAAAGCGACTCCGGCGGCCTCGAAGCGCTCGTCTACGTCGACCGCCCCAGCGGCCGTCGCTTCCTCCAAGCCGTCGGCGACTAGAAGAGAGCGAGAATGCAGGAAGGCGGGAAGACTTTGAGGGTGCGCGACGGGACGAGCCGCACTTTGAATGTTCAAAGTGCGCGAGCGCACCGCGCGAGCTGGAACAACCCCACCCATACTTTGGCACCAGCAGATCACGATCGAAACGGAGAGGAAGTTTGACCAAACCCGGCGAGGCCGGGCGCCAGCTGCGGTTCCGCTCACGTGAGTCGCGACACGCAACTGCAAGGCACGGAGGAAACTAGGACTTAATCACACTACGGCGGCCTTCGACGATGCCGCCGTCGGCGCTCATGGCTAGGATCAGGCCGGCGTCTGCCATCAGGCTCACGAAAGGTGCCTGAAAGGCGGGGTCCTTCCAGGCAATGTTGTAGGGCTGGCCGGAGCGCGAATCACGCGTCCACAGCGTGCTCAGGCTCGCGACCCATTCGCGATCGAGCACGTCGATGGCTCCCGCCGACAGGTCCGGGGCGCCCTGGACCACCGATACGGCGCATTGTTCGCGCTCGATGTGGAGCGCCACGCCACTACTGCCCACGACGAGCGTGAGCTCGCGCTCGAGATTGCTCGCGCCGCCGACGTAAGCGCGGGTTGCTGGAACCGCGAGCGGCATGATTTCCCACTGCATCGGTGAATAGACGGCCACGTATCCGCCGCCGTCGAGCAGGCGGCCACAGACCACCCAGCGCGCATCGTCGAGCCGCAGCAGCGCCGAGACGTTTTGCACGCCCTCAAGCACCAACGGCTTCATCCAGCGCCGTGACGACATCGCCAGCAGCCAGGGCGGTTGCCCCGGCTTGCGCGCCACCGCGGTGATCAGATCATCGAAACGACCGTTCGCATCCAGAAATTCGACCGAAGAATCCGGGAACAACACCAGATCTCGCACGCCCGCGGTCGTGCAGACCGCCAGGGTGCCGCCCGAGCCGCCCACCAGCCAACCACCGGCTTCATAGCGGCGCGTGAAGGTCATGCCGCGCGGCAGATCACGCAAGGCGCTCTTGGCGCCGAGCCATGCTTCGCCACTCCAAAAGAAGGGCCCACGAGGTGTGAACGCGAAGCAGTGCCCATCGGTATCCCAGGCCGCGCTCTGCACGATCATGTCCTCACGCGGACGATGCCTGATGCTCCAATCGAAGCCTGCCAGATCAGCCGGGGCGGCCAGGCTGAGCATGGAGCTCATCAAACGCCGGCTGGAGCGCGGGGCGTGCTGCTCCCCCAGCCAGGGCAGCACCATGGCCGCGAGCTCCTCGGCGGTGCTGGGGCGCTGCTCTGGATCCAGCGCGGTCGCGCGCATGATGGCGGCGTCGATGTGCCGGCAGGCGTCCGCCTTTTCGCGGAGCTCCGGGCTCAAATTGGCGCTCGACAGGATGCTGCGGCGCTCTTTGCCCCGCGTGAGCTCGTAGACCATGATCGGGGAATCGCCTTCGAACAGCGGCTCATTCGTGAGCATCGTGAACAGGATGCTGCCGAGCGCGAATACGTCGGTTTGAAAGCCGGTCGCTGCCTCGCCCTGCACGACCTGCTCGGGTGCGGCGAAGCCCGGCGTACCGAGACCCATGCCGGCGAAGGTTCGGCCGAGCCCCGTGGGACGCGCCAGGCCGAAGTCGGAGATTTTGAAGATCTCCGTCTCACCGAAGCCGCAGCACAGCACGTTGCCCGGCGTGAGATCGCGATGGATCACGCCCACGCCATGAATGGCCGACAGCCCCGCAGCCAAACAGCGGAGCGCGTGCGCAGCACGCCCCGAGTCGAAGGCAAAACCAGTCTTGTGAATCGAATACATCAGCCGATCGTCGAGCGTGGTGCCTTCGACGCCGCCGTGCACGTATTCAATCGCGATCCAGGGCGTGGGTCTGCGGCCGAAAAGCAGGGTGCTGCCGGTGTCGACGAACCTGACTACGAACGGGCACGTCGGTACGCACTCGTTCAAACGACCGAGCGCCACCGCTTCTTTCTGCGCGACCAGCTCCGGCGAGACCTGGTCAGCATAAGCCCCGGGAGTGACGACCTTCACCACCACCGGCTGTACCCCGTCGGGCGCTTCACGCCACGCCAGGTACGCCATGCCCATGCCGCCCTCACCGACGTGGCGTTCCAGCTGGTAACGCACCCCCGGCTGCACTTCGGACTCGATGACCTTGCCGCGCAGGGTCGCCGGAGGGATCGAAGACCGGCTCACCACGAGGCGCTCCTGCCAAAGCGCGTCGCTCGCGACCTGATCCGCACCGCCATACGAAAGGGTGTGCTCCTTCGGAGCAGGCGCGTAAAGCAGGCGTCTATGGTTAGTGGGCAGTGGGCAGTGGTTAATGTCGAGAAAGTGCCTTCGAGATACTAATCTAAATTATTGGAATCTATAGATTTATAGTTCTTAGTTGGCATCACTAAAATAACTGATAATTTGTTCAGCTCTTACTGCTAACCACTTATGTTCGCCGAGCTGCTCGCCCGCACCTCCTTCTCGTTCCTGCGCGGGGCTTCACACCCCGAGGAGATGGTGGCTCGAGCCAAGGAGCTCGGGCTCGATGCCATCGCGCTCTGCGATCGCGACGGGCTGTATGGCTCGGTGCGAGCGCTGCGCGCCGGGCAGGAGCTCGAGCAGCGGGTGATCGTCGGCGCCGAGCTGAGCGTTGGCCAGCATCCCAAGCAGGTCGAGCCGCCGGTCTTGGCGCTGCTGGTCGAGACGCACCAGGGCTACCAGAACCTGTGCCGGCTGCTCACGCTGGCTCACGAGGATTGCGAGAAGGGCACGGGGGCGCTCGACGTGGCGTGGCTTGCGCGGCATCACGCAGGTCTCGTGGCAGTCGTTCCAGCGCCACGCTGTCCCGGGGACTCGAGCACGCCGCCGCCCCAGCTGCTCGAGACAGTTACTGAAGTGTTCGGTGCGCGCGGCTATCTGGCGGCGCACCGCCACCGCGACGGCTTCGATCGCCAGCGCATCGAAGCCGTCGCGGACTGGTCGGCTCGTTACGGCCTTGCCGTCGTGGCCAGCGCGCGACCGCAGTTTCACGAGCCGTCGCGCAAGGCCTTGGCCGACGTGCTGCATTGCATTCGTCTCGGTACGACGCTCGAACGCGCCGGCACCGGGCTTTCGCCCAACGCCGAGGCGGCGCTCGGCTCGGAGTCAGAGCTGCTCAAGCGCTTCGCCGACCATCCCGAGTGGGTCGAGCGCGCCGGCGAGGTGGGGCAGAGGCTGACGTTTTCGCTGAGTGAGCTCAAGTATCAGTTCCCGTGCACGCTCGAGCCGGGTGAGAGCGCCGATCAGAAGCTCCGGCGCCTGACCGAGCAAGGCTTGTGCGAGCGCTTTCCGAGCGGTGTGACGGAGACGCTGCGGGCGCAGATCGAAAAGGAGCTCGCCGTCATTGCTCGGTTGAATGTCGCGCCCTACTTCTTGAGCACTCAAGAGGTCGTACAGATGGCGCGGGTACGGAAGATCCTGTGTCAGGGGCGCGGCAGCGCCGCTAACAGCGCGGTCTGTTATGCGCTCGGTATCACGGCGGTCGATCCGGCTCGTTCGGATCTGCTGTTCGAGCGGTTTTTGAGCGTGGAGCGGGCCGAGCCGCCCGACATCGACGTGGATTTCGAGCACGAGCGACGCGAAGAGGTGATTCAAGACATCTACGCGCGCTGGGGGCGTGACCAAGCCGCCATGGTCTCGGAGGTGATCTGTTACCGCGGCAAGTCGGCGCTACGCGAGGTGGGCAAGGCGTTCAGCCTGCCGCTCGAAACCGTGGATCATTTGAGTGCGTCGATCGGACATTGGGACGACGCGGAGGAGAGCGAGAAGCACGCGCGCAATCTGGGGCTCGACGTGGAAGGCAAGCGGCTGACGCAGGTGATCGAGCTTTCGCGCCTGCTCGGCGGGTTTCCGCGGCATCTTTCGATTCATGTGGGCGGTTTCGTGCTGTCGGCCGAGCCGCTCTACAGCGTCGCGCCGATCGAGCCCGCTCGGATGGCCGATCGCACGGTGGTGCCGTGGGACAAGGACGACATCGACACGCTCGGCTTTTTCAAGGTCGACGTGCTGGGCCTGGGCATGCTCACCGCCATCCGCAAGATCCTGGCCATGCTCCACGAAGATCAGGCTTTGCCGGTGCCGCAGGGCGCCGAGCCGCTACCGGCGGAGTTCGATCCGCTGCTGGCCATCACACGCATCCCTCCGGAAGAGCGTGAGGTTTACGCCATGATCAGCCAGGCCGACACCGTCGGGGTCTTTCAAATCGAGAGCCGCGCTCAGATGTCCATGCTGCCGCGCCTGCGTCCCAAGTCTTTCTATGATCTGGTGATCGAGGTCGCGATCGTGCGGCCCGGGCCAATTCAGGGCGGCATGGTGCATCCTTATTTGAAGCGGCGAAATGGTGAGGACCCGGCTGTTTCAGCGCACCCCATCCTCGAGCCCATCTTGAAGCGGACCCTGGGAGTGCCACTGTTTCAGGAGCAAGTGATGGAGATCGCGATCGTGGGCGCCGGCTACACCGGCGGCGAGGCCGATCAGCTGCGGCGCGATATGGCTGCCTGGAAAAAGAGCGGACGGCTGCTGCGCCATCGCGAGCGGCTGCTTTCTGGCTTCGAAAAACGCGGCATCGCCAGAGAGTTTGGCGAGGCCCTGTTCGAGCAGATCAAGGGCTTCGGTGAGTACGGCTTCCCGGAGTCGCACGCGGCCTCCTTCGCGCTTTTGGTGTACGCCTCGTCCTGGCAAAAGCTGCGGTTCCCGGCACATTTTGCCGCGGCGCTCATCAACTCGCAGCCGATGGGCTTTTACACGCCGTCGACCATCATCCAGGACGCGGTTCGCCACGGCGTGACGGTTCGAGATGTCGACGTCACGTGCAGCAACTGGGACTGCACGCTAGAGCGGCTGGTCGACGAGCGCGGAAAGCCGCTGGGCGACGCGGCAACGGGCTCGGCGCTGCGGCTTGGCTTGAGGCTGGTCAAGGGCATCGGGGAGAGCGTGGCCAAACGGATCGAAACGGTCCGCAAGGAGTGGCGTTTCGCGAACATGCACGACGTGGTGCGGCGCTGTGAGCTGTGCAAAGACGACGTGGAGGCGCTGGCCGAAGCCGGCGCCTTCGAGTCACTCGTGCCGGCTCGGCGCAGCGCGCTCTGGCAAGCCCGCTCACCGCGCGCCCCAGGTCTGTTTCGAGAACGACCCGTGCCGGAGCCCGCCGAGAGCCTACCGCCCTTGCGCGCCGGCGAACGGCTGCTGCTCGACTACCGGCATAAGGGGCTCTCGGTGGGCGACCATCCAATACGCTATTTCCGCGACAAGCTGCGGGCGCGCCAGGTCGTGACGGCCAAGGAGCTGTTCGATTGCCACCAGGGCCAGCGCGTGGAGGTGGCAGGAGTGGTGACGTGCCGCCAGCAGCCCGCGACTGCCAGTGGCGTGGTCTTCATCACGCTCGAAGACGAGACTGGCTTTTTGAACCTGGTTTTGTGGAATCGCGTTTACGAGGAGTACCGGCTGCCGGCGCGCCATGCGGCCATCATGCTGGCGCGCGGCAGCATCGAGCGCCAGGGCCGCCCCCCGGGTGTACGCGTCGACGTGCCACATGATCCGCTCGTGGATCAGGTCGCTGACGTCGCGCCGGTCATTCACGTCATCGTCGAATCGCTGCTCCGGCTCGACGTGCCCGGGCGTGACATCGAAAAGGTGTCGCGCGATTTTCACTGAAGCCGCAGCCTGCCCGTAAATAAGGCGCAACTGAGTCGAGGTCACGGCCGAGTGGCTTCCATGAGGAAGTTGGGAATTGGGTTGCTCTGGGTGGGAACGGCTTGGTGCAGCTCGCTCGGCTGCGATCAGGAGCTGCTGCTGCCGGACAGGCCGGGCGCTGAGGAAGCTGACGCCGGTGCGCCGAGCAGTGGCATCACAGGTGCTGGCGGCGCAGGCGATGAGCCACTCGCGCCGAGTCGCTTGCCGCTGCCGGACGGCCCGCTCCACGGTCCTCTCGGAGGAGGTGGGGAGGCGGGGCAAGGGGCCGAAGGTGGAGAGCCAGGCCACTCTGTCCCGCTCGGGTCAGCTGCAGGCGGCTCGCTCACGGGCAGCGGCGGGAAGGGCCAGACCCCGCCAGGAAGTGCGGCGAGCTCGGGGGCAGACGGCACCGGCGGCGAAGCGGAGTGGCCCGCTGCGGGACGGCGCGTCTTGTTCTTCAGCGAGTACCTCGAGGGCACCGGTAGCCTGAAGGCACTCGAGATCCATTCGGTGAACGCCTCGTCGCTCGAGGGCTGCGAGCTTGCCACCTATTACAACGGCAAGTCCGAGCCAGCGCACTTGGCGCTACACGGTAGCCTGCCGCCCGGAGGAGTGCAGGTGCTCTGTTCCTCCGGGCTCGCGACCGCTCAGCCTGATGTCTGCGATCGCTCCACCAACCTGACCTTCAATGGCGACGACGCGATCGCTCTGGTCTGCGGCAACACCACATTCGACGTCTTCGGCCAGGTCGGGCTGGATCCCGGTGATGCTTGGGGCGGGGCCACGATGGATCACACCCTCCGACGCCGCTGCGAGGTCACGGCCGGTCGCAGCGACGGCAGCACGGCGTTCGATCCGACCACGGAATGGGCAATGCTCGGCCCGGATCAGTTCGATGACCTCGGCCGCCACGACTGCCCGGACCTGCCTGGCGCCGGCGGAGCCAGCGTCACGCCATGAGGCAAGCTCGCGACTACGTCACCAAGCACAGTGTTTGGGGCTGGGGCCCCAAACACCACGAGACTAAGCCACGGCGGTCGAGCTGGCTGATGCCGGCTTGTCGGTGTCGTGAACGCTGTGGGCGGCGATCGAATCGCTGCGGCTGACCGCGTTCTCGTTGACCTTGACGCTGACGATGCGTGACACACCTGGCTCGCCCATCGTGACGCCGTAGAGCACGTCGGTGCTCGACATGGTTTTCTTGACGTGGGTGATCAAGATGAACTGCGAGCTGTGGGTCATGGCCCGAACGGTCTCGTTGTAACGAGTGACGTTGGCCTCGTCGAGCGGGGCGTCGACCTCGTCCAGAATGCAGAAGGGCGAAGGGCGATGCTGGAAGATCGCGAAGATCAGCGATACGGCCGTGAGCGCCTTCTCACCACCGCTCATCAGCTCGATGTTGCCCAGCTTCTTACCGGGCGGCTGCGCGATGATGTCCACGCCGCTGCCCAGTAGATCGTCGGGTTCGGTAAGGACCAGCTCGGCGCGCCCGCCACGGAACATCTTGGCGAACGTCTTCTTGAACAAGTCGTTGACGGCATCGAACGTCTCCTTGAAGCGACGTCGCGATTCCTTGTTCATGTGCTTGATGGCGTGCTCGAGCTCGACCAGCGCCTTCTCGATGTCGACCTTTTGGTCGTTCAAGTCCTTGAAGCGGCGCTCGGCGTCCTCGTACTCGGCCTTGGCGTCGAGGTTCACGGGGCCCATGCGGTCGATGAGCTGAGTCAGCTCGTCGATACGCCGGCGTTGCTCGGCGTCCGGGGGCTGCCGCATGTGGTAGTCGCCGACCACGCGCCGCAGATCCAGACCGCGGAAACGCTCGCGCACGTTGGCCAGCAAATGCTCGCGCGAAAGGGCGATGCGCTGGGCCGCCATCTCGTGGCGCCGCACCACCTCGTCCAGGGCTTCGAGCTCGTCGCGCAGCTGCTTGAGCTCCGCTTCCTGCCCGACCAGGTTCTGTCGGACCTGCTCCAGCAAGCCGCGCGTTTCGTCGAGCTCGGCATGCGCTAGTTTGGCGTCCTGCATCGCCTCGATGCGCTGCTCCCGAGCGACCATGATGCGAGCGGCAGTGTCGCCGTAGCCCGCCGAGGCCTCGTTCAGCTCTTCGTCGAGCTTCTGATCGCGCACTTCGAGCTCACCGAGGGCGGTGGCCACGCGCTCCAGCGCGGCGCGGGCGGCCTCCACCTGCTCCTTGACCTGGGCCAGCCTGACCTTGCGCTCGGTGACGAGCGACAGCTGCGTGGCGACCCGCTCGTGCCAGACGCCGGCGGTGCCTTCGGCGCGTGACAGCTCCTGATTCAGGCGCTCGAGCTGCGAACGCAGCTCGTCCAGCTGGGCGCGCGACTCGGCTTCCTGCATTGCAGCCTGCTCGAGCGACTTGTCGAGCTCAGCCAGCTCGCCGGACAGCTTGGCCAGCCGAGCCTCGGTCTGCGCGATTTCGGCCACCGCGCGCGCCAGATCTTTCTCGGCTGTGATGTGAGCCAGCTCGCCCTCGTGCGCCTGCTCGCGCGCTTGCTCCAGCGCGACGCCGGCCTCGGTCATGCGCCCGCGCAGGGCGGTGTGCTCGCCGGACAGGCGCGTGTGCTCTGCCTCGAGCTTGGCCGTAAGCTCGCGCAGCTGGTGCATCTCGCGCTTCTGCTCGATCATGGCGGACGCGACGTCGTCGCCGCTGCCGCCGCTGACCAAGCCAGCGGGGCGCGCCACCGTACCGTCGAGTGAAACCGCCACGACGCCGGCGCTGCGCGAAAGCTCGATCGCATCCACGGCGCTCTTCACGTAGATGGCGTCGCCGATCAGCGCTCGCACCAGCGAGGCATCGCTCTCGGCGAACTTCATGCGATCCGCCAGGCGCCCGAGCACCCGGGGATCCTTCGGAACCGCCTGCTCGGCGGCCGGGACGTAGGCCGGCTCGAGCCCGATGATGTCGGCGCGACCGCGCTCGGCTCTCTGCAGCTCGGTCAGCAGCTCCAGCCCAACCGCAGTTTCGGTGACCACCACCGCCTGCAGCTTGCGCCCGAGCAGGCCCGCCACCGCCAGAGTCAGCTCTTCCGGCGCCTCCAGGCGATCCGCCACCAGCCCGAGCACGCGCTTGTCGCCCCTGGCAAGTAGCGCTCGCGCGCCGGCTCCGACGCCTTCGAAGCGGCGGTGCATGTCCTCCAGAGCGCGCAGGCGATTGCGTTTCAGCGACAGCTCGTTCTTGGCCGTGTCGACCGCGCGTTCGCTCTCGAGCTGCCTACCCCGCAGCGATTCGAGCTCCTTTTCGAGCTTGGCCTTTTCCTCGGCACTGGTGCGCTTACCTTCGGCCAGCTCTTTCACGCTCTGAGCCAGGGCCTGCTTGCGCGCGAGGTGATCCGAAAGCTCGCTTTTCAGCGTCTGGCGCTCGCCAGCTACGGCGTCACGCCTGCTGCGCCCGTCGGCAACGCGCTGCTCGATGCCGTCGATTCGCGCCTCAGCACCGGCCGCCAGCGCGGTAAGCTCGCCCGTCTTGCGCCGCAGCTCCAGAACTTCGTCGCTGGCGCGCGCCTCTTCTCCCTGTAGCTCGGCCAGGGCTTCGGTCTCGGCGAGTGCATCGGCTTCTCGAGCACGCTCGTCGCTCGAAAGATCTTCGATGCGCGAGCTGAGATCCGTCTGCTCGGACTTCAAGCTGATGACTCGCGTACGGATCTCTTCGAGCTCGGCGCGGCCTGCCGTCATGCGATCACCGAGGTGCGTGAGCCGGTCGCGCGAGCGCTCGATCTCCGCGTGTAGCGTGCTGACGTCGTTGTCGGCTTCGAAAGCCCTACGCGAGGCCTCTTCACTGCGGGCCTCGGTCTGGCCGGCCTGCTCGCGCACCACGTCGATCTCGGTCTCGCGCCCGCGCAGCGCGGCCCGCAAAGTGCCGGATTTTTCGCTGGTTTCCGCCAGGCCTTCGGTCGCCACTCGCTCGGTCACGATCAGCTCGAGCAGGCGGTGCGTGGCGTCGTGGAGCGATAGATCATCGAGCTCCTTGCGGTACTCGATGAAGCGCTCGGCCTTCGCGACCTGGCGCTTGAGCGAGGCGCGCGAGCGGTCGATTTCCGAGACGATGTCGGTGATGCGCAGCAGGTTCTGGCGCGTCAGCTCCATCTTGCGTTCGGCCTGCTTGCGGCGCTGCTTGTACTTGGTAACGCCGGCTGCCTCCTCGATGAACAGGCGACGGTCTTCGGGACGTGAGCTCACGATCTGCCCGATGCGGCCCTGCTCGACGATCGAGTAGGCCTTGGTGCCCACGCCGGTGCCCAAGAACAGCTCGGTGACATCGCGCAGTCGAACCTGCGTCTTGTTGAGCAAATATTCGCTGGTGCCGTCGCGGAATAGGCGACGCGTGACGGCGATTTCCGGGTAGTCCTTGTACTCGGGAGGCAGCGTCGCCGCGTACTCCGGATTGGTGTTGTCGAAGGTGAGGGTGACCTCCGCCATGCCATTCGGTCCGCGTGACTCCGAGCCGTTGAAGATCACGTCTTCCATCGCGCGGCCGCGCAGATGCTTGGCGCTCTGTTCGCCCAGGGTCCAGCGAATGGCGTCGACGATGTTCGACTTGCCGCAACCATTCGGACCAACGATACCGACGATGTCGTGATCGAAGTGGATCACGGTCCGGTCCACGAAGGACTTGAACCCGGTGATCTCGAGCTTCTTGATATGCATTCAGCTGTCCTCGACGCCTCGGAAAGTTACTTATGCTACCCCATGAGGCCCTGGGGGCGACGGGGCCCTTCGGCCGTGGCAACAGACGTCACTACATGTATCGTCACGCCAGTCTCCTGGATCTACGCTCCTGAACAGACGTATACAAGCCTGATCTCGCTCAAGCGCATCGTTTTCGTTAGGCCCCTAGCATTTGGGCAGGGTGGTTCCGTTCAGCCCTACTGGTTGGGGTGGTGCCGGTTAGTTTGTCAGTTGTCAGTTGAAGAATCGGCCGGCTACGGGCGGGAGCCACCCCCGGCCCTGTCGCACACCGGTCGGACCGCTCCTCTGACAACTGACAACTGACAACCCTCGAGGAGCTCCAACGGAAACGTTGACAACCGCGCAGCGAGGAATCATTTCAAACCAGTGACTTACGAATACGCGTGCATGGCTTGCGGCCACGCCTGGGAGGCCGAGCAGTCCATCAGCGCCGCGCCGCTGAGCGAGTGCCCGAGCTGCAAGCAAGCGACGGCCAAGCGTCAGGTGTCCGGTGGCGCTGGGTTCATCCTCAAGGGTGGCGGCTGGTACGCGGATCTGTACAGCAGCAGCGGGGCGAAAAAGCCGGCCGAGGGCTCGAGCGACTCTGGATCGAGCGAGAGCAAGAGCGCCGACAAGAAGGGCGCCGACAAACCCAAGACGGACTCGGCGACGACCAGCGCATCGACCGCCCCCAGCGGTTCGAGCGGTTCCTCTTCCAGCGGTTCGAGCGGTTCCTCTTCCAGCGGTTCGAAGAGCACCGGAGCGGCGAGCAGTTGAGCCATGGAAACGCGACGCAGCACGGCTGAGCTCCGAACGGAGATAGCGCGGCTGGATCGCGAAATTCTCGAGCGCCTCGAAGCGCGCGCACGGGCCTCGAAGGAGATCCGAGCGCGCAGCGAGAGCGATCCGACACCCGCCGACGTGACGGATCGCGAAGCGCTGCAAGCGCTGACGAGCGCCGCCAGCGGTGATCTGCCAAGCGAGTCGCTGCACGCCATCTACTCGGCGATCCGCGCCTCGGCGCGCGCCATCGAGCAGACGCCGCGCGTGGCGTATCTCGGGCCGGAGGGCGGCTTCTGCCACGTGCTGGCGCGGGCGCATTTTGGCGCTGGTGGGCAGTTCATCGAGTGCCCCTCGGTGCGTGAAGCGCTCGAAGAGGTGTCGCGGGGGCGCGCAGCTTGCGCGGTTTTCCCCTTCGAATCGTCGGGTGACGGCTTGGTACAGGCCTCGGTCACTGCGCTCACCGACACGGAGCTGGTGATCGTCGGGGCGCGCACGCAGCCCACGATTTTCCAGCTGATGTCGCGCGCCGCCGCGCTGACCGATCTGGAAAAGGTCTACACGACGCCGGCCGGTCATGCCGCCTGCCAGCGCTTCCTCGATTCGGAGCTGCCGCGCGTCAGCGTCATCGACGTACGCTCCATGAAGGTGGCGGCGGAGCTGGCGCAGGAGGACGCGGCCAGCGCTGCGCTCTTGCCGGAAACGACTGGCCGCGAGCAGACACTCCAGCTGCTCCGCGAGAACGTGGGCGACGTCTCGGAGTTCAAGATGCGCTACGCGATCGCGGCGCCGCGCCCTGCCAGCCGTTCGGGCGCGGACGTGACATGCCTGCTCTTCAGCATCGACGACAAGCCCGGGTCGCTGTTCGACATTTTGCGCCACTTCGCCGAGCGCGGCATCAACCTGCGGCGCCTGCATTCACGCCCCGCTGGGCGCGAGCCTTGGGACTACGTTTTCTACGTCGAGATTGGCGGTCACGCGACCGAACGCTCGGTCATCACCGCGCTCGAAGCCGTCAAGAAGAGCACCCGCTACTTGCGCGTCCTCGGCTCCTTCCCCCAAGAAGCATGAGAGAGAGCTCGGGCCCGAGTGCGGGTTAAGGTTAAAGTTCGAGCGAGAGTTTGAGGGGGAGGGTGGGGCATGAAGGCGCTCGCTCTATCCCCATCCCGAAACACCCGCCCTACCTCGAACTTTAACCTTAACTCGCACCCGCACTCGCCCTCCCGCCCGCCTGTTGTAGGCTCCACGGCGCATGGCTTTGGTGATTCCGACGATTGAGAGTCTGGCGCCTTACGAGGGTGGCAAGCCGATTGAGGAGCTGGCGCGCGAGCTGGGCATCACGGATGCTGTAAAGCTGGCTTCGAACGAGAATCCGCTGGGACCGAGCCCGCGCGCAATGGAGGCAGTACGGCGCGTGCTGGGCGACTCGAACCGCTACCCGGATGGGGCGGCTTACGCCCTGCGCCAGAAGCTCGCGCAAAAACACAGCGTGAGCATGGAGGAGATCCTGCTCGGCTGCGGCTCCAACGAGCTGCTCGATCTGGCGGTGCGCACCTTCTGCACGCCCCAGCGCCATGTCGTCTTCGCGGAGCCGGCGTTCGTGGTTTACCGCATCGCCGCCTTGGCGTCGGGCATTCCGTTCACGGACGTGCCACTCACGGCCGACCTGGTCCACGACCTGCCGGCCATGGCCGCTGCGGTGAAATCGCAAACACGCCTGATGTTCGTGGCCAATCCCAACAACCCGACCGGCACGCACGTCGGTCGCGCGGCGGTGGAGAAGCTGCTGCGCGAGGTGCCCCCGGAGGTGATCGTCGTGATGGATGAGGCCTACCTGGAGTACGCGGACGCCCCCGACTATCCGGACTGCCTGGAGCTGCGCGGACTGCGGGAACGACTGCTGGTTTGCCGCACTTTCTCGAAGATCTACGGCTTGGCTTCGCTGCGTGTCGGTTATGCGGTCGCGCCGCGCGCCATCATCGACTACATGAATCGCGTGCGCGCTCCCTTCAACGTCAGCTCTGTCGCACAAGCCGCTGCGCTCGCCGCGCTGGACGATCAGGACCATGTGCAGACCTCCCGTAGCCTGAATGGGAAGGAGCGTAAGCGCCTGACCGAAACGCTCTGCTCGCGAGGTCTGGCAGTCGCGCCCAGCCAGGCCAACTTCATCTTGGTCGACGTCAAGCGACCTGCGCGCGCCGTTTACGATGCACTGCTGCGCAGGGGCGTGATCGTGAGGCCCTTCGCCAGCCTGCCAAGCTCGCTGCGCGTGACGGTCGGGACCGAGCGGGAAAACGACCGCTTCTTGAGCGCGCTTTCGGAGGTGCTGTCGTGATCCGGCGCCGGGCTTTGGTCGGGCTTTCGGCGCTGGCGCTCTGGCTAGCCGGCTGCCCGAAGAGTGAGGACGTCATCGTCCACACCGGCAAGGGCAAGGAGAAGACAGCGCAGCAGATCGATGCCGACCCGTTGGCGCTGCTTCCGGGTGGAGCGATCACGGTCGGGGTGCTCGATGCCAGCGCGCTGCTGTCGTCCCAGTTCGGCGACAAGCTGCTGGAGGTGTCGCGGCGCCGCGCGCCCCTGCCAGAATCTGCGGGTTTCGACCCGAAGCGCGACCTGAGCAAGGTCTACTTTGGCGTGTACTCGATGCAGGGGGCGGATTTCGCCGGCGTTGCCGTGGGAAGCTTCGATCCCAAGAAGATCGAAGCAGCGGCCGACGGCGTGCAAAAGACGCCGCTGGGCGTGCCCGTCACCAAGACGACCTATGCGGGGCGCGCCCTGTACACGGCCGATAGCGTGGGCTTTACCATCTTGACCACCCGCACCGCGCTGTTCGGTAACCAGACCGGCATCCGGCGCGCGCTGGATCGCATCAAGGAGGGCAGGGCGAAGCGCGAGATCCCGGCCTGGGCCGGTAAGGTCCTCAGCCAGAGCGGCGTGCCGTTCGCGTTCGGTTCGAACCTGAAGGAGAACCCGGTGCCCAACGCGCTCCGCAGCAAGCTTCCGTTTCTGGACGGCGCCGAAACGCTGGCGGTGGTGGGTAACTTCGCACCACCCGGCATCAACCTGGCCGGCACGCTGGTCTACCCGGACGAAGAGTCGGCGAAGGTCGGCGCGGGCAAGGTCGCCGAAACGCGCGCGATGCTCGAGACTTACGCGCCGTTTTTAGCGCTCTTGGGCATCCCGCAACCGGTCCGGAAGCTGGAAGCCGATGTGGTGGGCGAAGAAGGACACTTCGTGGCCGGCATCGACGCGGTAGCGGTCTCGGCGCTGCTGACACGGCTCGACGACCTGGTGGGTGCGCTGCCCCAAGCGCCGCTTCCACCCGTGTCACAATGAGCCGTTGGGGGCGAAGCGCCCAACGCCAACACGACGTGCAAGCTTCGGAAGAAAAGATCACGATCGGCGAGAGCGGAGACGAGCTACGAGAACTGAACCGGCGAGGCCGGGCGCGCGTTTCGTGCCGGTCTGCGAATGTCGCCGAACGTTACAACGCACACCTGCTTGGACCCCAAGCTGCCAGACAAGGCACTGACGCAAGTGTTCTCTAGTCAGGTTACCAAGGAAATCAACCCATAGGCATGCCGTCGCGTCTGATCGTCCGACCTCCAAAAGGGCCGCTCAGCGGGAGCGTGCCGGTGCCCAGCGATCGCAGCATCACCCACCGCGCGCTGCTCTTGGCCGCGCTCTCGAACGGCCCGTGCGAGCTGCGCGGCTTCGCTTACGGCAGCGACAACCTGGGCATGCTGCGCGCGCTTTCGGCGCTCGGGGTGCGCTACGAGGACGATCAGAAGGGCACACTGAAGATTCGCGGTGGCGGTTTGCACGGCTTGTCCGAACCGAAAGAGCCGCTGAACTGCGGGCACTCCCCGACGATCGCCCGGCTGCTCACGGGGGTGCTCGCCGGCCAGCCCTTCAGGACCGTGCTTTTCGGCAGTGACACGAACTCTCGACGCCGCATGCGGCAGATCACCGAGCCGCTCGTGCGGCGTGGCGCGCGCATCGAGGGCACGCCACATCCGGATGATCCGAACGAGCTCTGTCTGCCCATCACGGTGGGGCCGCTCGAAGCCGAGCGGCTCGACCCCATCGACTACGTGATGAGCAGGCCCAGCGATCATGCCAAGGGCGCGCTGCTGTTCTCAGGTCTGTTCGCTTCCGGCCCCACGCTGATTCACGAGCCAGTGCTGTCGCGTGACCACACCGAGCGCATGTTCGATGCGCTGTGCTTACCGGTGCAGGCGGTTGGCTCGATGGTCAGCCTGCACCCGCCCGCGGATCCTCTGGCGATTCGCGGCTTCGAGGCCGACATTCCGGGGGATCTATCGGCTGCCGCCTTCATCCTGGCTGCGGCGCAACTGGTGCCGGAGAGCAGCGTCAGCACGCGCCGCACCGGGCTCAACCCGACGCGCGCCGGCATCCTGGACATGATCCGTTTGTTCGGCGGACGCACCGGCATCACACCGACCGGTGATGCTTTGGGTGAGCCGTTCGGCGAAGTGAGCTCACGCGGCGCGCCGCTGCGGGGCATCAAGATCTCCGGGGAGCTTTCGCTGCGCGGCATGGACGAGATCCCGGTGGCGTGCGTGCTCGGCGCCAAGGCGCGCGGCGTGACCGAGATCTCGGATGTAGCGGAGCTGCGCGAGGAGTCGCCGGATCGACTGGCGGCCCTGGCCGGCATCCTGCGAGCGTTCGGCGTGTCGACGACCGAAAAGCCGGACGGGCTGCTGATCGAAGGCGAGCCGGAGCGGCCGCTGAAGGCGGCGCGGGTCAGCTCGGGTGGGGATCACCGCATCGCCATGGCTGCGGCGTTGCTGGCACTTGCCGCGGACGGCGAAAGCGTGATTGATGAGGCGGACCCGATCGCCGTGAGCTTCCCGCGCTTCGTCGGGACGCTGCGCGCGCTCGGCGCCGACATCGAGGTCGTCAAGTGACCAAGCCCTGCAGGACCAAGCCTGTCGTCGCCATCGATGGCCCGGCGGGCGCCGGCAAGAGCACCGTGACCCGCAAGGTCGCCGAAAGGCTGGGCTACGTCATCGTCGACACCGGCGCTCTCTACCGCGTGGTCGCGCTGGCGGCCGAGCAAGCTGGCATCGGCTTCGACGACGTCGAACGCACGTCGAAGCTGGCCGAATCGCTCGTCGCCGAAAGCGCGGTCCAGTTGCGGCGCGGCCAGGACGGAGCACAGCAGGTGCTGCTGCGCGACAAGGACGTCTCGGGCTCGATCCGCACCCAAACCATCAGCCAGGGCGCGAGCAAGGTCTCGGCACACCCGGGCGTTCGCCAGGCGCTGCTCGAGCTGCAGCGCAGCCAGGGCCGGGAAGGCGCGGTGGTGCTGGAAGGCCGCGACATCGGCACGGTAGTCTTCCCCGACGCGGAAGCGAAATTCTTCCTGACCGCCAGCGTGGAGGTGCGGGCTCAGCGGCGGCGTGACGAGCTGGCAGCGCGCGGCACACCGCCCAGCCTGCAAGAAGTGCTGAAAGAAGTGAAGGAGCGCGACCAGCGCGACAGCACGCGGCCCGTGGCGCCGCTGAAGCAAGCTGACGACGCCCAATTGGTCGACAGCTCCGCGCTGAGTGTCGAACAGGTCGTCGAACGCATCGTGGCGGCAGTTCACGACGTCGAGCGACGCCTGGCGGCAGGCGCGTGAGGCGGCGATGCAGCGGCGCGCGCTCTTGCTCGGTCTGAGCGCACTGAGTGCGTGCGGCCCCAAGCAGCTCGCAGCGCCACCGCCTGCGCCGTCCGTGACCTCGGCCAGCGAGCTGATCCCGGCCGACCTCGACGTGGTCGTGCGGCTCGATTGGAGGCGCATGAAGGACGCCCTCGGCCCCATCGCGCTCTCGGCCTTGTCGCGCGAGGTGCTGGCCCAGAGCGGTTCGGGGCAGGAGGCTGGCGAGCTCGTGGTCGCGTCGCTGCTGGCTGCGGATCAGGTCTACCTGGGCTACCGGCCGAGCCCGCTCTTGATGCCGCTGGATCGCGTGCTCGCGGTCCAGGGCCATTTCGAGCCGGTGACACGAGCCCCGACTGGGTTTTCGGGGGCGGTCGATCTGGGGGGCGATTTTAGGTACTGGGATCGCAAGCCGGGCAGCGCGATCGAGCGCGGCAGCGTGGCGCGCATCTATGCCTATCGGGATCGCGTGCGCGCCTTCGTGTCGGAGGCGGAGCTCGACGCGGTGGAGCGCGTCCTTTCGGGGCAGGGCGGCGATCGCCGCCTGACCCCACCGGAGGAGGGCACACTGTCGCTTTCGGCGCGCACCTGGCTCCTGGCTCGGCTGAGCGGACGCGGCGAGCTGCGCGAGATGCTGGACGATGCCAAGACACTGAGCGTCGTCGCGGATCTCGAATCCGATGGGGTTAGGGTAGAGGTCGAGCTCACTTTAGCCAATCCGGATCGCGCGCAGAACCTGGCGAAGGCCGGTCAGCAGGTGCTGTCACGGCTCGGGGAGCGCTGGGGCGGCGCTGCGACGTTGCGCGCTGTGGGCGACCGCGTCGTGTTGTCGGCGACGCTGAGCCGCGCCCAGCTGGCGGCAGCGCTGCTGTGCCTGCACCATCCTAGCGCTCCAGGATGCGCATGGTAGGTTCCGCCGCGATGAACGAAGCGGCTATCGAGCGCCCCACCATCCGCTTGCCGTTTCGGTGGCTCGTCGGCATCGCGCTCGGTTTGGCAGTCATCGCTTTCCTGGGCGGTCGCCATATCTTCCAGCGCCTTGGCGGTTATCGGCCGCTCGCGCTGACGCACGTGCCCCAGACCATGCGCTACCGGGCGCGCGTGGAGGTGCATGACGCCGGGCGCGCCCCGCTGCTCGCGCCCCTGCTTGCCGCGCTGGATCCCGAGGGCCGCCGCTGGGCCGGGCTCGAGCAAAAGATTGGCGACTCGCTGCGGCTGGTCACTCGGGAAGTGGCGTTCGGCGCCGGCACCGATAGGTCCGACTTCGTGCTGGCGCTGGGTTTGCAGCTGAAGGACGCGGCACGCGTGCAGCCCGGCAGGGCCCTTTGCGAGGTGTTGCTTGGCGACGGCATGCGTGTCGAGCTTCGGGAGTCCGGCTGCCTGCTACCCGAAGGCAGCCTGGTTGCCGAGGCACTCGACGGGACGCTGGTGCTCGCTAGTCGGCCGGAGCTCGTCAAGGATCTGCTCGGACGGCCGGAGATCGGCGATCGCATGGGTTTCTCCGGACCTTCGGTGCGCGGCGTCGCGCCGGAGGTCAAGGAGCTCGAGCACGAGGTAGCCGCGCTGTCACAGGTACTTGCGGCGAAGTACCGCTGAGCGAGCTACTTCGCGCCCGATCCCGAGGCTGGCGGAAAGCGGCGTCGGATCGGTCGCTACGCTGTCTGGCTCGCGGCTGCAGCAGAAAACCGACCGCCCATACTTTTGACTACGTCAGTCATTTCCACGTCTTTGGGGATTCGGTCTCCGTACGAATCCGCGAGAGCGGCCCCGTGATCCACGAGGAAGCGGGGGCCCGGCCCCCGCGACCGTGCACCCTGATCTCGGTGTCATGCCTGCGTAAACCCTCGGGTTTTTCCTGGCATTTAGGTTTGACGGGCGCGGCCCTGTGCGCTACGGGAGCGCGTCCGTCGCGAGGCGTGTGCCCGCCGTCTGGCTCGATGCTGGACCAGAGGCGCGCACCGAAGCCTGCGGCGACAAGGAGGCACTGTTACGACGCATGACTGATACTCAAACCACCAACCAGAACAAGGGCGACCTCGGGGGTTTCGCTGCCCTGTTCGAAGCCACGCAAGCTGCCACGCCCAACGCCCAGATGGGCGGCGAGGGCGAGATCGTCAGCGGCTTGGTCGTGCAAGTGAACCGCGACACCGTCGTCGTCGATATCGGCGGCAAGAGCGAGGGTGTCATCTCGAAGAGCGAGTTTGTCGACGCCGTCGGGGCGTTCAACGTCAAGCCCGGCGACCGAGTCGATGTCTTCATCGAGAGTCGTGAAAGTGACGATGGCCTGATCTCCTTGAGCAAGGAGAAGGCCGACAAGATGAAGGTGTGGGACGAGATTTCGAGCGCCTGCGAGCGCGACGAGATCATCGAAGGCACCATCAGCCAGCGCGTGAAGGGCGGCCTGTCGGTCACCATCCGCGGCGGCGTCAAAGCCTTTTTGCCCGGCAGCCAGGTGGATCTGCGGCCGATCCGCAACCTCGAGAAGCTGATCGGCCAGACCTATCAATTCAAGGTCATCAAGTTCAACAAGAAGCGCGGCAATATCGTGCTCAGCCGCCGCGTGCTGCTCGAGCGCGAGCGCGACGAGCTGAAGACCAAGACGCTGCAAACCTTGGAAGAGGGCATGGTGGTGACCGGTACCATCAAGAATCTCACCGAGTACGGCGCGTTCGTAGATCTCGGCGGTATCGACGGCCTGCTGCACATCACCGATATGAGCTGGGGGCGCGTCAATCACCCCGGCGAGGTGTTCAAGGTCGGCGACGAGGTCACCGTCAAGGTGCTCAAGTACAACGCCGAAACCGAGCGCGTCAGCCTGGGCCTGAAGCAGACGCAGGAAGATCCGTGGAACCACGTCGAAGAGGCGTATCCGCTCGGCAAGCGCGTGCGCGGCAAGGTGATGAGCCTGACCGACTACGGCGCGTTCGTGGAGCTGGAGGCGGGCGTGGAAGGCCTGATCCACGTGAGCGAGATGAGCTGGACCAAGAAGGTCAAGCACCCGAGCAAGCTCATGGAGATCGGCAGCGAGATCGAGTGCCAGGTGCTCGAGGTAGACGCGCGCGCCAAGCGTATCAGTCTGGGCCTGAAGCAGCTCGAGCCCGATCCCTGGAGCCTGTTCACCGACAAGTACAAGCCGGGTGACAAGATCGGCGGCAAGGTCCGCTCGCTCACCGATTACGGCGTGTTCGTCGGGATCGAGGACGGCGTGGACGGTATGGTCCACAAAACCGACCTGAGCTGGACGGTCAAGGTCAACAACCCCGCCGACTTCTACAACAAGGGCGACGACGTCGAAGCCATCATCTTGTCGATCAACCACGACGAGAAGAAGGTGAGCCTGGGCGTCAAGCAGCTGTGGGACGATCCGTGGCCGAACTTGCTCGACAAGTACAAGCCGGGCGTGGTCGTCGAATCGGCCGAGGTGCTCAGCGTGGCCGATTACGGCGCGTTCGTGCGGCTCGAAGAAGGCGTCGAGGGCATCATCCCGAACAGCGAGATCCCCGGCAACGTCAGCTTGTCGCGCGGCGACAAGGTCAAGGCGGAGGTCTCGAACGTCGACAGCATCGACCGGCGCTTGACGCTCAGCATGCGCAATCCGGGTGAATCGGTGGAAGCCGAGCACGTGCAAGTGCTGAAGCGCGAGAGCGCTGGCAAGGGCGCGACGCTGGGTGACCTACTGAAGGACAAGCTCGGGTCGATCAAGACTGCACCGGCCTCGGTGCCTCCGCCGCCTCCTGCGGTAGAGGACAGCGACGCCGATAGCGACACGCAGCGCTGAGGCCAGGCGGTTGCGGCTGCCGAGGTCTCGGTGACAACCCCGATCAGCATCAGAGAGCCGCCGTCTACACGAGGAGGTAGCGGCGGCTGGACCCGGGAACGCATCGTGTTCCTGACCGTGAGCAGCGCGGTAGTCATCGCGCTGCTCGTCTGGGCTTCCGAGGTGCTGCTGCCGTTCATCCTGGCGCTGATCATCGCGTATGTGCTGGCGCCGCTCGTGGAGCGTGTGGAGCAGTGGCGGGTACCGCGCGCGGCCGCCATCATCTTGGTTTACGTGCTGACGCTGGGCAGCATCTACCTGTCGATCGCCGCCATCGCGCCGCGCATCTACCTCGAGACGGCCAAGTTCATGCGCGAGGCGCCGACGCTGGCGGAACAGTTCTCGACGCGGCATGGCCCCAAGCTCGAACAGTTCGTCGAGAGTTTTCGCAGCCGGGCGCGGCCGAAAAAGCCTGCCGCCGAAGATCCCGCGGCGCTTTCGATCATCAACAAACCGGATGGTAGCATCGAGTTTCGGGTCGGTAGCGGGGTGGAGGTCGTGCAGCAGGGCCCTGGACACTGGCGGGTAGGGCCGGGCGTGCAGAAGTCGGAAAAGTTCAAGGTCAGTGACCTGACGGCGCGTGGCATGAACGAGGCCGTCGGCTACGTGCAGCGCAATGCGCTCGACCTGCTGGCGGTCGGCAAAGCCGTGATCAGCAGAGTAGCGCGCGGCATTTTTCTGCTGTTCATGACGTTGATGGTCGCGGGATACATCATGGCCACGCGCGAAAGCATCATCGGCTTCTTCCGTTCGCTGCTCCCGATGCGTGCGCGCATCGGGTTCGACCGGCTGCTGTGGCGTGTGGATCGCGGCATGTCGGGCGTGGTGCGCGGCCAGCTCTTGATCTGCGTCGTCAACGGCGTGCTGTCGGCGATCGGCTTCTGGATGTTCGACCTCAAATACTGGCCGATCCTAGCCATCGTGGCGGCCGTCATGAGCATCATTCCCATCTTCGGATCGATCTTGAGCTCGATTCCCGCGGTCATGATCGGGCTCACGCAAGACTTCTGGACGGCGCTGTGGGTACTGCTCTGGATCATCGGCATCCACCAAGTGGAGGCCAACTTGCTCAACCCGAAGATCATCGGTGTGGCCGCCAAGATTCATCCGGTCCTGGTCGTGTTGGCGCTGATCATCGGCGAGCATTTTTTTGGGCTGTGGGGCGCGCTGCTGGGCGTTCCGGTGCTGTCGCTGCTGCAGAGTATTTTCCTGCATTTCCGCTTCGAAACGATGCCGGACGCGCCCCCCGACTCGCTCCTGCCCCCACCCGGTACGGCCCGGATCTAGCTCTGGCAGCCTCTGGCGATGCTAAGACAGCGCCGGTGGCGATGCTAAGACAGTGCCGGTGGCGATGTTAAGACAGCGCCGGTAAGGAGACTTCAGGTTTGGCTCGAGAGACGCGCAAGTTGAAGAGAGCCCAGAGCAGCGGACCCAGCACCGGTAAAGCGGCACGTGTGTCGTTGAAAGCACCGCCTCAGCGCGGCCAGATGCCGGATCCGCTCGGTTCGGGACAACTGAAGGCGCTGCTCGTTCGGCTCAGTCTCATCCTGGCCGGCGTGTGGATCCTGTTCGGCTCGATCGCCGGGTTCGTGTCGAGCTCGACCTGGAGCACGGTGCTGCTCGCGATCCCCGCTGCCCTCTCGGTGGCCGCCGTAGGCATCCTGGTCTGGACCCTGCGCCAAGCCAAGACCGCGCGCGGCGTAGCCAGCATCCTGAGCAGCGTCGAAACCGACGAAGACCGCAAAGCAGCGCTCGAAAAGCTCTCTACCGACTTCAAGAAAGGCGATACCGCCGCCATCTTCGCCAAGGCCCAGCTCGAGCTTCAAGAAGATCCCAAGAAGGCGCTCGCTACCCTCGAGACCATCGACTTGAGCAAAGTAATGGCGCCGGTCGCCGATGAAGCCCGTGGCCAGCGCGCCATGATCCACCTGACTCAAGGCGAAGTCGGCCAGGCGCGCCAACTGGTCGACAACATCGACCTCAGCCGTCACCAGGACGTGCGTAGCCGTGCGATGCTCTCCTCCGTGAAAGCCGAAGCTCTCGCGCGCTCTGGCGACGCCAAAAGAGCCACGGAAATGCTGAACCTCTTCGACCCCGAAGAGGCAGCCCTCGAGCAAATCCGCCCCCAAATCTACCGCGCCCTGGCCTACGCCGCCGCTCACGAAAGCGACCTCACCACGATGCGCCGCGCCCTGCGCAAGCTCATCGCCGTCGACGTCCGCCTCCTCGGCGGCTTCATGATGAAAAAGACCCACCCGCTCTTGCAAAAGGAAGCCAAGAAAATGCTCGAGCAAAGCGGCCAAGTCCCCAAAAAAATGATCGTCCAGCGCCGCGTCTAGCCAACGCGCCACGTCCAGCACTGCTTCGCCACCTCCCGCGGCCCCTCGCTCCCCGCGGCCCCCGCTCCCCGCGGCCCCCGCCCCCCGCGGCCCCCCGCCGGCGAGCAGCTTTCTCCCTCCCAACTCGACTTCCATTTTGAATCCAACAAGCGGCGCTCGGAGGCCGCAGTTGAACTTGGGGTGCTTCCTCGCCGCGCACTTGGATTCAAAATGGAAGTCGAGTTTGCATTCGGGAGAGGGGGTTGACGACCGGATCGCTTCCGAGCGAGGTCGAACTTGGAGGGGCTGGTCCTGTTGGGAGGAGGATGGCGATGGCTCGGTTGGCGGGCGGTGGCCGGTTGGCGGGGCAGTGGCCGGTTGGCGGGCGGCGGCCGGTTGGCGGGCGGCGGCCGGTTGCGGGATCGGGTGTCGAGGCAGGATCTGGGTGGCATGGGGTGTGCTGCCTGGTCGTGCGTGACTGGCGGATGGCGGCCCTTCGATGAAGAGAGTGTGGCGCGGCGGGGAAGCAAGCCGCCGCCGTTCGAGTTGTCGTCGGAAGAACGAGAGGTCGACGCGATCTTGGCTGTCTGGGCGAGGGTTGGGCGAGCGCGGCGTGACGCCCGGCGCCTGTTACGCGCGCACGGCTTGAAGCTCGTGGACTGGCAGGTACTGCGCGCCACCCGCAGGTTGGTGCTCGAGATGGACGATGTTGTGAGTCAGCAAGCGGTCGCGAGGCGCGCTGGGCTGCGGGAAGGTCCCGTCTCGACGGCCATGAAGCGTTTGTTCGACGCGGCGCTGGTGGATATTGCGCCCGATGCTTGGGGGTGGTCGCTTCGAGTGCTGGTTACAAAAGAGGGCGAGAAGCTACTGGCGCAGATCGAGCCGCGGCTGTTGCAGGTGTTATCCGGTTAGAGGTTGGTGATGGTGGCGCGGCCGAGAGGTTTGACGGAGATTTCGGGGAGGAGCTCGGCGGAGGAGAGGACGCGCAGGTCGGGGAAGTCGGGCTCGAGGAGCTTGCGGATGTAGCGTCGGATGTCGGGTTGGGTGAGGAGGACGACGGGGCTGGCGCCCTCGGCGTGATTGGCGATGGCTCGGCGCACCGCGGCGATGATGTCGCGGGTGGCGACGGGAGCGAGGGCCAGGAAGCTGCCGGCGGGGGTGCGGGTGATGGCGCCGCGCACGCTCTCTTCGATGTGGGAGTCGAGCAAGAGGACGGGCAGATCGCGGGCGCCGCGCGTGACCGCGTGCGTGATGGAGCGGCGTAGCTGGGCGCGCACGAATTCGGCCAAGGTGAGTGGGTCTTTTTCGGCGGCGCCGACCAGGGACAGGGCTTCGAGGATGGCGCGCAGATCACGGATGTTGACGCGTTCTTCGACCAGGCGGCGCAAGATGTCGGTGAGCTGAATCAGGCTGATAGGCTTGGGGACGACTTGGCGCACGCTAGCTGGCGCGATCTGCTCGAGCTCGTCGAGTAGGGTCTGCGTTTCGGACAAGCCGAGAAAATCTTGCACGCGTCGTTCGAAGGACGGCAATAGCTCGATGAGCAGCTGCTGCGCCAAAGTATCGCCCTCGACCGACTTCGGGAAGGTGATGAGCTGGGCTGGCACTTCGTGGAGCGAGAGCACGGCTTGCCGCTCGGGGAGCGTCTCCGAGACGACGATGCGACCCGCAGGGAGAGGCACGCCGCGGTCTCGAAACAGGATCTCACGCACTGCAGCCAGGGCCGAGCGAAGCCCGGGCCGGCGCACTTCACCGCCGCGGATGTCGTCGTCCAGAAATGGCTCGAGATCCTTCGAAACTTCGAGCGCCCACGGCACCACGAGCGGCACGAAGCGCGGCTGAGCCGGCGCCCCCGCACGTCGCTGAATCGGCTCGGGTTGCGCTCGTTCCTCGGCCCGGAGGGTTTTCATACGCGCTCGCGACGCGACGAAGAGCAGGACGCCGATCACCAGGAACGGCAGGGAGGGCAGGCCGGGGATGATCGCGAGGCCGAGCACGAAGAAGCTACTGACCCGTAGCGCCTGGGGCTGACCGACGATTTGCGACGCCAGCTCGGCCCCGAGCGGCGTATCGGCCTCCTCACTGGCCACCCGTGTGACCAGCACGCCCGCCGCCGTCGCCAGCACCAGCGCCGGGATCTGTGTGACGAGACCGTCGCCGATGGTCAAGAGACCATAGCGCTTGAGCGCCGTGGCGAGCTCCATGTCCCGCTGACCGACGCCGATCGCCAGACCGCCGAGGATGTTGACGATGGTGATGATGAGCGACGCGATGACGTCACCCTTGACGAACTTCATCGCGCCATCCATCGCGCCATAGAACTGGCTTTCGCGCAGCAGGGCACGGCGGCGCCGGCGCGCCTCGTTGCCGTCGATCGATCCTGAGCGCAATTCCGCGTCGATCGCCATCTGTTTGCCCGGCATCGCGTCGAGGGTGAAGCGCGCGCCCACTTCCGCGACGCGTTCGCTGCCCTTGGCGATGACGACGAACTGGATGATGGTGAGGATCAAGAAAACCACCCCCCCGACCACGTAATTGCCCCGCACCACGAATTGCCCGAACGCGCGGATCACCTCGCCGGCGTCGGCCTGCAGCAGGATCAGGCGCGTCGAGGACACGTTGAGCGCCAGACGAAAGAGCGTCGTGATCAGCAGCAGCGTCGGAAAAGCCGCGATCTTGAGCGCGTCGCCGACGTAGAGCGACACCAGCAGAATCGCCACGGAGCCCGCCAAATTGGACGCCAGGAGCAGGTCGAGTAGCCAGGTCGGCAGAGGCACGACCATCAGACCGACGATGGCGATCACGAAGCCAGCCAGCGCCGCGTCCGCTACGCCGACGCGAGGGCGCGCGGCCCGAAGCCCCAGGGTCTGGGGCGTAGCACTCGATTGCGCCGCCATCAGGCCGCCAAGTAAACTTCCCGCGTCGAGGAGTAAAGGCCGCTGTGCGCCGCCGCTACGATGGCGCCGTGAACACGCCGATCACGCCGGTGTACAGCTGCAGCGCTGGCTTGCCACCGACCTCGGACACTTCGAACGACGACTGCATGCCGGCCAGCGGTAATTCACCGAGGCGCGCCTTGAGGATCTTGAGATCCACATCGCGCTGGCCGTAGAGGCTCGAGCCTCGACCCGCACAATTGAGGTAGATGCCAAAGCGAGGAGCTGCTCCGTTCGCTTCGCGCAGCAGCGCACGCACCGCTGTTTGCAGATCCTCACGGGCGGCCTTGGCATCTCGAACCGCGAATGCTAGGCGCATACCTGGGCGGACCTCGTCGGAAACCAAGAGCCCGCGCCTCACCGGATCGACGCCTTGCACGGCTCGGATCAGCACCTCGGGCCGCTCCGAGGGGCGCTCCCTGGCACGCTCCAGAGTCGGATCGCTGAGCCTAGCATCCTGCGCAGCCGGCGGCGCCAGCGCCACGAAAACCAGCGGCTGATCTTCGAGATTGTCCGCCACCGAGCTCAGTACGTCGAGCGCCGGCGCCTCCTCGATCTCCAGCACCATGGAGCCGCGCGTCTTCGAAATTACCTTGAGCGGCATGAGCAGCCGACACGCCGCCGACGCTCGCACCAGGGGCGTCGCCAGACCGGTGAGCACCATGCCGCCAGCGGGCCCGGGGCTCAGCTGGCCATTGGCCCCGAGCGCCAAGACCGGCGCCTCGCCGACCGTCCCGGCTCCGAGCACGCAGGTCCGGCGTAGCTCGCTCAGGGGCTCGAGCACGTGGGGCGCCAGCCCATTCGGACGCGCGAACACCAGAGCGGTTGCGCTGCGTCCGTTCGTCTCGCTGCCGCGGATGGCTTCGGACAGCTGACTGCCGACGCTCTCGGCGTTATGGCCGCTCACACTGAAGGGTTGGGCGTTGCCGCCGCTCCACACCAGGCCGGTCGCGGCAGCTTGACCTTCGACCTCGCCGCGCTCCGAGACGACGCCGGCACCGGCCACCAGGCACATCGGAATGCCCGGTGCCGCCTGGCCGACGGCTCGTCCGAGCTCGACCAGGCGCTCCCCGAGCGCCCCCGCAGCAAAGACCAACGCGCCGCTCGGCCGGGTGACGCGGCGCGCTGCCTGTGAAAAAGCGCGAGCGGCTTTCTCGGGGTCTTCCCCGGCGAAGCTGAAGCTTTGCGCGGTGCTCATTTGGCCTCATGATGTTACGCCTTTCGCTCCGTCGAAACATTTTCTATTTTGGCTCAGAATGTCCGAGGCCCGGTCCCTCCGTATGCAGTCGTATGGTGGCTCCGATATTGGCCGGCGTCGGACGGTCAACGAAGACGCCTACCTGTGCGACGACGAGATCGGCCTGTGGGTGGTGGCCGACGGCATGGGTGGCCACGCCGCGGGAGAAGTCGCAAGTCAGGAGGCCATCGATACGGTCCATGGCATGGTCAAGCGCGGCAAGACCAGCCTGGGCCTCGAGGGACCCCTGACCGAAGAGCGCAGCCGAGCCGCGGCTCGGTTGCTGGAGGGGGCCGTGCAAGCTGCTACGTACATCGTCTACGCGATGGCGGAGATCGACCGGGGCAAGGCCGGGATGGGTACGACCATCACGGCCATGATGCGCTTCGGTAGCGCACTGGTCACCGCCCAGGTCGGCGACAGCCGCATCTACCGAGTGCGTGGCGACGAAGCCTTGCAGCTGACCGAAGATCACACGCTCATCAACTGGCAGCTCAAGCAGGGCATCATCACGCCCGAAGAGGCCCGGGTCAGCAAGCAGCGCAACGTGATCACGCGCGCCGTGGGCAGTCGCGACTATGTGCAAGTGGATACGACGGTTTCCGAGCCAGAGCTCGGGGACGTCTTCTTGATCTGCAGCGACGGCCTGCACGGTTACCTTCGCACCGAAGAGATTCCAGCAATCCTCGCGGAAGGCGGGGACTTTTCGGTGGCCAAGCTCATCGAGCTCGCCAACACGCGCGGCGGCAAAGACAATATTACGGCCATCGTCGTCGAGGTTTCGTGAAGGGCAGGCTGCCCAGCTGGGCAGCCCAACCAGAAGCACGGCCTCCCCAGATTACTTGGCCCCAAACCGGCGTTTTCGATAGCCAAGAAGGGCATGAGCTATCGCAAGGTTGGAGTCATCATGGGCGGGACGTCGTCGGAACGGCAGGTCTCGTTGGCTTCGGGCGAGGCGGTCGCTGAGGCTCTGGAAGAGCAGGGCTTCGAGACGCGTTCGATCGTGCTCGGGCCCGGTGACGACGCCCTGTCGATCCTGGCCGGCAACGACATGGATGCGGCCTTCCTGGCGCTCCACGGCAAGCTGGGCGAGGACGGCTGCGTCCAGGGTCTGCTGGAGCTGCTCGGCATTCCTTACACCGGGTCGAGCGTGCTCTCGAGCGCGCTTGCCATGGACAAGCTCAAGAGCAAGGAGCTGTTTCGGCTGCACAACGTGCCGACGCCGCCTTACTACGTACTGGACCAGGCCAGGCACACGACCGCCGATATCGAAGAAGTCCACGGCTCCTTCGGCTTCCCGGTGATCGTCAAACCGCGCCGTGAAGGCTCGAGCATCGGCGTGAGCCGCGCCAATGACATGAGCGAGCTGTGCGAGGCCATCGAGCTGGCGCTGGCGTTCGATTCCTCGGTGCTGGTCGAGCGCTTCATCGTCGCACGCGAGGTGGCGGTCGGCATCCTGGACGGCCGCGTGCTGGGCGCCATCGAGATCGCGCCCAAGAGCGGCATCTACGATTTTGCTGCCAAGTACACCCCGGGGATGACCGAATACTTCATGCCGGCACGTCTGCAGCCGACCCGCTACGGCAACGTGCTCAACTTGGCGGAGCGCGCGGTGGAGGCGCTCGACTGCAGCGGTGCCGCGCGCGTGGATCTGTTGGTCACCGACGGTCAGAACGAATACGTGCTCGAGGTGAACACGCTGCCAGGCATGACTCCGACGAGCCTGCTACCCAAGATCGCGGGCGCGGCCGGCTTCAACTTCGGTGAGCTGTGCACGGCCATCCTGGAGCGCGCCCGCTTGCACACCAAAAAGCCAGAGCCGCGTGCCGGCTCGACGCCGAGCGTCCCGGCGACCGAAGAAGATACGGTGGTCGTACGAGGCTACGGCGCGTCGCGCTTGTCGCAGCGGTCGCGCACGGCCTGATTGTAACGGCCGGTCATTTCGACGACGTCTTCCTTCGGATCTTCGGGTGGGAAGTAGACGAAGCGTGACGCCTCGGCTCGCGAGCGCTCGGCCTGGCCAGGGTTGACGGCAATGCCGGCGATGCCGAGCCCGAAACCGCCCAGCACCGTGACCAGGCCGCCGACGACACGCCCGGTGTTGATCTTCTGCTGCTCGTCGCCCATTACGGTCTCGGTCTCGAAGGCCGACACGAACAAGATAGTGCCGACCGTCACCGCGATCGCACCCGCCACGCCCAGACTGCCGGCAATCACTTGCTTGCGATCGTGGTTTCTGACGCCCTCGCCATGACGCGCGAAGCTCGGACCGCCGCCCATATCGTCGCTCAGGCTGGGGATCGAAACCGGCTTGGAAGCACCCACACGATACAGCCCGACGCCGTCGTTGCGCGTTCCCGACTTCGCGCCATGCTTGTCCACGAGCTCGGCCCGAGTCGGCGAAACCACCAGCCAATCGGTCTTTTCACATTCGGTTTTTGCGGGGCCGGCGAGGGTCGGGAACTCACCGTCCATGCGGTGAACGGTGGTGGCACAACCGCTAGCAAAGGCGAGTAAGACAAGGGCCGCCAAACCACGCATGAATGCAGCCAAGTACCACGCCGGCCCGCAGGAGTCTTCGCCTTTTCATGGCGTTAGGGTGGCTGTGTCGCATCGCTTCTGCCCCCAACCCCCAGCTCAAGGTGCCTTGAGCGCCGTTAACGAAGCGGGGCTCCCGAATTCCTGGATCTTGCGAACGAGGTCCTCACGGGACGACCAGGGCAGCACGTTGCCGCGCGGCGTGGCGTATTCGAGGTAGAGATTGCCATCAGTGGAGATCAGGCTCTCAAGCGGCTCGCCGGCTTCACGCGCACTGTCTTCCAGAAAGCGGTCGAGATCTCGATCGACCACCAGTACGTCTTCCAGCAGCTCCATGAGCGGCCTTTGGTTGGGCGTCGTAGCTTGCAGTTCCGGTCGTGCTTGCAGCGCAACCACGCGCGACTGCGAGGCCCGAAGCGGGGACATCGAGGCAACCAGGATGCCCTGACCGCCGCCGTAAAAGAGAGCCACGTGCCGGAACACGCTGCGAAGCGTGTGCACGATGGTCGCGAAGTCCTTGCGCGTGACGTGGTGCAGCTGCACCCACTGCTGAAAGATGCCTTGCGGAGCCAGGTGCTGCTCGATTAGCTGATAGAACTCCTGGCTGTACAGGCTCGCCGCGCCCGCGAACCAGATGCTCGAAAGCTCCATCGAGATCAGGTCATAGCGCCCCTGCTCGACCAGCAGGAAGTTGCGACCATCGCCGATATGCAGGGTCAGGCGCGGATCGTGGAGCGCGCCGCCGTTGACCGAGTCGAAGTACTTGTCCGCGGCTTCCACGATCGCCGGCGAAATCTCGACTACTTCCAGCTTCCGCCAGGGGTAGCTGGCGATGGTACCGAGCGTCGTGCCGGTGCCCAGGCCGATCACCAGGGAGCGCTCGAAGCGTCTCACGAAGATCGACGGGTAGTGCGCGAAGAACCGCTGCGCGTTCATCTCCCAGCCGGTGTTGCCTTGGAACTTGCCGTTCGTGTAGAGCGTGTACACGCCACGCAGCTTGGTGACGGTGGTCACGCCGCCGTGCACGTCGTCGCGCACGAACGGTACTTCCTCGGGCTCGTCCCAGCCCTCGAAGTAGACGTTGGTGCCGGCGGTGAGCCGCGCCAGATCCCAGCGCGGCAGGGCGGCACCCACGATGGGTGTCCCCACCGCCAGCGCGTAGGCCGTGGTACGGACCGAGCCGGCCACGAAGCGCGTGGTCAAGACCCCCACGCCCACGAATACGAGCGCGACCGCAAACAGCGAGCGCTCGGAGCCGAGCTGGGGCAAAAGCAAGTAGCCGGCGGCAAGCGAGCCGCACACCGCGCCCAGCGTGTTGATGGTGGTGAGCCGCCCCACCCACCAGCCCACGTCGGAGGAGGCCGCCACGCGCTGCAGCAGCAGCGGGAAAGTCAGACCCATGAACACGGTCGGGATGACGAGCGTCAAAAACGCGATGGAGCCACGCGCCGCTTCGCGGGCCGCAAAGGAGGTGAAGAACTGGCCAGTATTGTTGAAGACGAGCGGCAGCTCGTCCCAGAGCGGAAGCGTGACGACCAGAGCCAAGCCGGTCAGAACCAAGCCAAAGGGCAGGGCGGCCTCGCCAAAACGCCGGCGCACGCGCTCCGCCTGCGAAGCGCCAAGGAACAGGCATGACAGGAAAGCAGCCAGAATCAGCCCGAACGCGTAGGCGCTATTGCCGATGATCAGGGCCAAAAGGTGGGTGAACACCACTTCGGCTGCAAAAACCAGCGCGCCCGACGCAAACGCCACGACGTACGAAGTGCCCGCGTCGCGTGCTGCTTTCGTCGTCACCGCGCTCATGACTGGTTGATCCGGCGCGACGTCGATTTCACGGCGCGGCGCGGCGCGGCGTCCAAAGTGCACCGCGAGGGCGCCGATGAGCGCGCTGCCGAGCGCCGAGGCGAGCACCGTGTGGTCCATACCGAGCGCGGGCAAGATGGCGTACGCGGCCAGCACGGCGCCGAGCGCGCCGCCCGCGGTGTTGGATGCGTAGAGCGCGCCGAGCCGCCGTTCGCGCAGGCGAGCGTTTTGCGGGCTGGTATCCGTGGTTGGCAGCAGTCGCGACAGCAGCGGCAGCGTGGCGCCCATGGCGGTGGTCGGGACGATCACAATCAAGAGCGCCCCCAACCAGCGCGCGGCGCTCAGCAGCGCGAGCGAGTCGGGAGCGCTGCGCGCGATGGCGGTGTAGAGCGGAGCGAGCGCGTGGAACGCCAGCGGCGAGAGCGCCACCGTGACCGCGACGACCAGCTCCAAGATGCCGTAGGCCAGTAGCGGGCGCTGCGCCCGGCGTGAGTAGCGACCACCCAGGTAGGCGCCGAGCGCGAGCCCGGTCATGAAGGCCGAAAGCACGGCGCTCACCGCGTGCGCGGTCGAGCCGACCACGTACGACAGGTACTTCGAGAAGCAGAGCTGGTCGATGAGCCCGGTGGCGCCGGACAGCACGAACAGCGTGATAATCAGCGCGAACGGCGCTTCTTTGGCCACGCCTTCGGGCCGGGTGCCCTCGAGCAACGTCTCCGGGACCAAGGACACCGGATCCTGCGACATCGCACCCTCAGCTGATTCAGTGGATGCGCCCTGCACGGCCGGGACCATAACCGCATCCCAGCGGCCTCGACCTGAATTTTGGGGCCGGGGCCCCAAAAACAATGAGACGATTGTCAGGTTTTATCGTTGTCGAACCCCGGTTCGCACACTATCTTCCCGCCCCTTGCAAAACGTCCCCATCGTCTAGCCCGGCCCAGGACACGGCCCTTTCAAGGCTGTAACAGGGGTTCGAATCCCCTTGGGGACGCTGAGTTACTGACACTGGATTCGACAGTGAAAATCCTCCCGATGACC
>DATEDZ010000165.1:0-4099 GCA_035281385.1 Polyangiaceae bacterium | reverse complement strand
CTCACCGACTTGGCGCGGCCATCGACGCCGACCGTGACCACCAGCGTGACCCTCCCGAACTCGACACCATCGAGCTGCGCCTCCGCCGGGAACCCGCAATCCGACCAGCTCGTACCGATGGGCGCGGCAGCGCGCGTGAGGTCCGCCACGGCTGCCTTCACGACTGGCGCGGGCGCGGTGCCGGTCCCGCCCGGCACACCGGTGGGTGTCGCGGCGACGTTTCGCACGGCGGTCTTGGCGGTCCCGGTGTTGGAGGTGATGCCGCCTCGGAATTCCCCCTCACCGGTGACGAAACCTTCGCCCGTGAGGTCGACGGGCGCGTCCGGATCCGGATCCGCAGTGAGCACCTTGCCGGCCTCGGCGGGCGCGGGCGGTGGTGGCGGCGGCTCGCCGGCCGCTGGCGGCGGCGGCGGCGTTTTCTCCTCCGGTTCGGGCTCCGGTGGAGGCGGTGGTGGTGGCGGTGGCGTGGTGTCGATATCGAACTGCAGTTGCAGGTTGCTACGCACGTAGGCCGAGACCGTTTCAGCGAAACCCTCCATCTCGTACAGATTGTGGGCGGCCTGCGCGCCGGCGGCTCCGTGGATGACCAGCGCCAGCCACAGCCCCAAGATGGCGCCGAAGCGAGATTCCCGCTCACCCAGCGCGATGATCTGATCCAGCGGATCATCGCTCGGGCGCGAAGGGGTCGAGAGCGTGGGGACCGCTGGCTGCGCCATCTGAGCGCCGTTACTTCTTGGGCTCGAGCGAGGGTGCCGGTAGCCCATCGACGCTGGGCGTCACCGCGAACGCAATTTTCGCGATGCCGGCCCGGCGCAGCAAGTCCAAAACGTGGATCACGCGCCCGTGCTCGACCTTCTTGTCGGCCCGGATCACGGCACGGAGCTCCTTGTTTTTGGTCTTCGCTTTCTTGGCCAGCGGTGTGAGGGCCTCGTCGTCCGCCACCGGCTCGGAGTCCACCCGCGTCTTGCCGTCGGCGCTCAGCTCGACCGCGAACACGGTCTGCAGCGCTTCACCGCTCGCGCTTTTGGGCAAGTCCATCGGCATGCCCTGGGAGTGGATGATGCGCGCCGTGACCATGAAGATAATCAAGAGCACGAGCGTGATGTCGACCAGGGGCGTGACGTTGATGCCCGCGATCAGCCCGTCGTCGTCGCCGTTGGCGCCGCCAGTCATGCTTCAGCGAGCCTCGTCCGCGGCCTTCTTGCCGTTGCCGTTGCCATTGTCCAGGCCCGACAGATGCGCGAGCAGCACGTTGCTGAGCGCATCGGTGTTACCCAGGACTGCGCGCGTGTGCCGTTGATAGAAGTTGTAGGCGACAACCGCCGGGATCGCGACGGCCAGGCCGACGGCGGTGGCGACCAGCGCCTCGGCGATCGCAGCCATCACTTCTTGTGGAGCGGTGCCGCTGGCGGCTTGCGCCGCGTTCATGCCCTGTTTGCCGAGTTGCTCGAAGGCTTGCACGACGCCGATCACGGTGCCGAAGAGGCCGATGAACGGAGCGTTGTTACCCAGCGTGCCGAGGAACGCCAGGCGCCGCTCGAGCTTCATTTTCTGCAGCGCCGCCGCGCCGCGCATGGCCATGTCCGCTGCCTTTACCCCGCGGTCGGCCTCGCGCAGCCCGGCCACGACCACGGCCGCTTCGGCGCTCGGTGACTTCTCGAGCAAGCCGAGCGCGGCGTCGACCTCGTCGTTGCGCAGCCTGTCGCGCAGGCTCTGCGCCAAGGTCGGGATATCGTCCCGGATCGACCAGTAGAACCAACCCCGCTCGAGCATGATGGTGACCGAGGCGATGCTCAGGGCGATCATCAGCCACATCACCCAGGTCGCTCCGAAGTTCGTCATCAGGTGCTGGAGCCACTCAACGAGATTCATGCGTGATGTTCCTGGGGATTTCGAGGGGTTGGCGCTAGGCCGCCCGGACATCTAGGGCCCGGAAGCAGCAATGAAAAGCCGCCGCGGTGCTAGCACATTCCCGAGCCCCCCACCCCCACCCCTACAAAACCCCCACCCCCAGGACTCCCGGCAAACCCTTACCCCCAATCCATGCCCATCCGTTTGGCTAGCGAGAAAACAGGGAGACGGGGAGGTCAGCGAGAAGATTTTCTTGGGGCGCTTCGAACGGTACCGCTCAGCGCCGTTCACGGTTCCGTGGGCCGACGCGAGGAGCGCCACCCCAAGAAACTCCCCGTCTCCCCGCCTCCCTGTTGATTCGCTCGTTACAGCTCGTGGGGCATGAGGTCGTAGGGGGAGCGGAAGTACTGCTGGGGGGAGTAAGACCGCAGGCAGGAGACCTTGCGGGTGTAGACGTCGGCGTAAAGGTCCACCTGCAGCCCGAAGCTACTCATCTCGCTCTGCTCCTTGAGCAGTGAGCCCCAGTAGGGGTGGAAGCGCTGCGAAATCCGCTCGGACAAGATGTCGTGCTCCGCTGCGATGCTCCGCAGCTCGGCCCGGACCCGCTCCAAGGCGCGTTTGACGCGCAGTCGTTCGGCGTCCTCGGCGGAGCCGGGCGGCGGAGGCGTGCGGGTCACCTCCTTGTAGTGGGCCTGGAGAAAGCGCAGCTCGTCCTCGTAGCGATCGCGCGTCTCCTCCAGCATGCGCTGCCGCGCCAGGTCCTCGTGGCACGCCTCGTGGGCCGAGATCTCCTGGTCGAGCTCCTGGATGATCATGGCGGTCTGCCACGAGGACTCTTTCTTGGAGCGCAGGATGTCGCCGTAAATGTGGTCGCCGACGTAGAGCACGTTCGAGCCCGTGATACCCACCAGGCGCTCGAACTCGACCAGGTTGCCGCCCTCGTAGACCTTGCCGCGCTCCAGCGTGCCGCGCACGTTGCGCAGCACGTCGCCGTCGCGCTCCATCAGCGGCCGGCCCTCCTGGAACCAGCGCGGCTTCTGCGCCGCGCAGATCACGATCTCGAAGTAGTGGCGCCAGCTCGGATACTCGTGCATCGCGTCGCCGAGCAGGTGGGTCATCATCGTGTCGGTGTAGCCGAACGGCGAGTTGGTCAGCACGAACAGGCGTTTGCCGGCCGAGCGCAGCTTGTGCAGGGCTCGCGCCAGCTCCCGATCGCGATCGATGTAGCGCGGTAGGTCCGAGGTGACGGCCTTGTAGACGGCGCCGTCGGCGTGCGCTTCGTCGATCGCCGCGCGCACATCGCTGAAAAGCTGGTCGTAGTCGACCTTCTCACCGCGGCGCTCCAGCTCGTCGACCACCGCGGCGTACGACGTCACTTCGGATAGCGCGAACAACGTGTCGATCCAGTGGTAGCGGTTGGTGTGCGGGCGGATCTTCCTCTGGTGATAGAGCTCGTTGATCTCTTCGCGCGAGAGGCGGCGCATGCCGTGATAACCGCGGTGCACCACCTTGTAGCGATCCATCTTCAGGATGTGGCCGTAGCGCTTGTCGACCAGCAGGCCGCGGATCGGAAAGCGCGTATCGTAGCGCAGCTTATTCAGGTACGCCGGGTAGCCGCGCTTAATCATGCGCTCGATCATCAGCTCCACGCTCAGCGCATCCATCTCCTCCTGCCGGTAGGTGGCGAGCGTGTAGTCCATGTCGAAGCCGACCCAGTCGACGCTGGACAGCTTCAAATCGCGGTTCACGAACACTCGCTCGGCCCGCGGGATGCCGCGGCCGGTAGTGGAGATGGGACCGCTGCCGGGTAAGGGCAGGAGCAGCTGGCGTGGATCCACGAGAACGCTGGCGGTCAAAGGGGGGTACGGCTGGCTGGCTCCGTCCGGCGACGGCGCCACTCTTCAATCTCCACTCCGCAGCCGCCTCTGTCAAATCGCCCCCGAAACTCGCGGCCGCGGGCCTCCTAGTCTCGAGTTGAGCGTTGGCCGGTTTGCTCGACTACGCCCAGGGCGCCCAATGCCGAACCGCGCGGCTATCGAGTAGAGCAACTTGTATTTAGGGGGCGCCGGTGCGTCGTGCCGAGCCGCCTGTGCTGGGTCGCGGCTCGTCGTCTTGGAGCCAACGGATTTTTGTGGGTAACTGCGCGCATGACACGAGGCTGGCTGGCGAGATTCTTGATGCGCTTGCTGGCGCTTGCTGGCCTCTTGGTCAGTGACGTGCGGCCTGCTGCAGCAGAAGCGCGTTGGTG
>DATEDZ010000164.1:0-23186 GCA_035281385.1 Polyangiaceae bacterium | reverse complement strand
TGCCGCCCGGCATCTGCGTGCCGCGCTGCGGGCCGATGCTCGCGGAATGTCCCGACGGCTACGGCTGCAGCTCCATCGTGGAGGCCTGCATCCCCGAGGACAAGATCAAGCGCACGCCTCGAGAGACCAGCGGCTGCAGCGCTGCAGGCACCCAGGGGCAGTCGCCCCTGTGGCTGACGTTATCGCTGCTCGCCGGCGTAGGACTCCGTCGCTGGCGGCGCCGCTGACGCGCGGTACGTCGACCGATCGCTGCGGCTTACTAGTTGTGGACCGCCGGACAAGATCTCGCGACCGATGAGTCAACGAGGTGGCGGTCACACCCGAATGAGCATTGCGGGTGGTCCCGAAAACTCCTCGCGCTGCTCACGTAAAAATGGCCTATCGATTTGCTCGGCGAGAAGCTCGATATCGCTCAGGGTGACCCCAACGGACTCGAAATGCGTGGACCAGCGGGCTACGACGCTCGCGACTTTGCGGATCTCGAGGCGTGCGTCGGGAGCGGTCAGTCCAAAATGACTGCACATCGATAGGGCGTTGTCGAGGGTCGAGTCCGCCGCGCTGTCGCCGACGCGCATCTGCTGAAAGCCGAGCGCTTGCCCGGACGGGAGAACGTCGTAGGCAGGTGACAGGTCATACTGCGCAGCGTCGTTCAGCAAAACAGCGTGGTTTTTCTCGTGGTCGTCCGTGTTGTCGACCAGGATGTTGAACACCATTCGCCGGAACAGCTCGCTCATCTGCAACAGATTGCGACCGCTCGTCGCAACGCCGCGTCGGCGCAAGAGTTGAGCGAATTCGGGATACCCCAGGACCTCGCCGGCCGCCTTCAGCGCCACGTTGGCTGACAGTGCATGCAGGCGTTGGCCTCCGACTCGGTCGAAGCGTTTGATGGCGACCGCGTGGCCGTGGGTCAAACGGATGGGCAGCGTGGTTGCCACGCGAATGTCGGCCTGCTCGGCCAGCGTCATGCAGGCGTGCTCGACAAGCGGGGCGTCTGTGGGCTCGCCATCGGCGAACTTGACGATCCACTGTTCTCCGTCGATGGCGAGCAGCGCCTTGGGCCGTGCGCCGCCCAGCGTCACGCCGGGCGAGATGAGCCGCCTCAGGTTCGGCGCGATGGGCTCATTGGCGAGCACCCTTCGAACCAGCTCGTGAATCGCGTCGGCGTCGGCCAGTGTCGGCAGCGGACCCAAACGGCGTGGTGCGTAGGTAGACTGCGAGGTCGAAACACCGAGCGCCCCGAAGCGGTCGTCTCCTGCGAAGTACAGGTACTCGAGCAGCGACAACCGGGGCGGCTTATCCAAGAATCGAATCACCCGCTCACCCCAGCGATCTGGCCGCGCGTCGTCTACCGCACCGACGGCCGTGTCCTTCTCCGTTGGCAAGAATTCATGGTTGCTCAATAGCGGCAGGTCTTCGCTCAAAGCGAAACCGTGCTCGATCCACGACTCGGCGTAGCGAAGGGACACACCCCGCTGCGCGCGGACCATGTTCAGCTCGCCTACCAGTGTCGGTCGAACGGGGTCGGCTAGCCACCACAGGTAGAGTTGGTCGCGAGCTTGGTACGCGATCGATTCGGTGCTACCCTTGCTCAACGCTTCGACTTCCTGCCCAGGCGAGCGCTGATGGACGCAGCGGACCGAACGGCGCGGCGCTTGACAGCTTGGCGCACGTCGTTCTCTAGGGCTCCCTGGTCGTGTTTCGGATCCGCCAGCTCCGGCAGGGCCTGCACGCGCCCGATCAGCCAGAGCGCGGTCGCGTAGATGCCGATCCCCACCCCCGGTTCTCCCTGTTCCATTCGAATCAAGGTCGGGATCGACACGCCCAGGCGGGCGGCCCAGATCCGTTGAGATTCCTTGCGCCGCACTCGAGCAATCGCCAGGTTTTCGCCGAGCCCCCTCAGCGCCTCGCTGGCCGTCGAAGGTAAGGAGCTGAGCGCCCTGGACACCTTTGGCATTGCTTAGATATTAGCAATTTGGATGTTTTGATCAAGTTAATATTACTTATAGCGATTGGGATCCCGTAGGTCCATAACAAAGAACGGGCCTGCGGAAGCCTACGCGGGATACCGCAATCCGTCTCTCGCAGTGACTCGCGGAAGTGCGGGGCTGGAGCCCGCAGCCTGGAGCGGCGAAGCCCAGCTGAGCGGAGCCACTGATTTGTCGAATTGGGCTAGCCGCCGCCCCAGCGGTACTTGAAAAACGCTGCGTACCCGGACCAGGCGTCGCGTAGGAAGCGGATCTTCTTGCCCTGCGAGAAGTCGCGCGCCACGTAGTTGACCGGCACTTCGAGTGGCGCGTGTCCCGCCAGCACCAGCTTGCACACGAGCTCGATGTCGAGCTCGAAACCGTCGCTGTCGAGCACGATGCCGTCGAGGCAGGAGCGGCGGAACACTTTGAACATGGTGTTCACGTCGGTGGTGCGCTGCTGGTAGAGCAGGTTGAAGGTCGTGGCGAAGCCCACCTGGGCCAGGTTGAGCATGAGCCCGGCCGCGGCACCGCTTGCAAAGCGGCGCACCTTCCAGTCGCCGGCGCCCAGCGTGCGTGAACCGAGCACGAAGCTCGAGCGCCCCTGCAGGATCGGCTCGAGCAATGCGTCGTAGTCCTCGATGTCGTACTCGAGATCCGCGTCTTGAATCAGCACGATGTTGCCCGTGCACGCGGCAAGCCCGGTCCTCACCGCGTGACCCTTGCCGCGCGGCAGCGGCTCGAACAGCACCCGTACGTTGGGCCGACCTTGGTACTCTGCCACGATCTCGCGCGTTCCGTCGCGGCTGCCGCTCTCGACGATGATCAGCTCCTTGTCGATACGCAGCGACTTCGCCAGTAGCGTGTCGATGACCTGGCGCACCGTCGAGGCCTCTTCGAACACGGGGAGCACGACCGAAAGCTTGTCCGGCTGCTGCGCAGGGCGCGCCGGGAGCTTCTGGAAAGTCGCGAGCCGAAGACCGGTCAGCAATTTGAGCGCAGGGCTGCTCGGAGCCAGCCAGGCCAGCCGGCGCGCCCGTGGCGCAGCATCGAGCACACGCTCGAGCGCGTAACGCGACGAGCGGGTCGATGACAGCGGTCGCTGTCCGACCAGCCCCAGACCACAGCGCTCCGCCAGCCGGGTCAGGTGCGCGAGCCCAAAGAACGCGCGCTTGAGATCGAAGAACGCAGGCCAATGCCGGCGCAGCAGACGCGCCGGCAGCGACTCCACGTCGGCGTAGGCGATAGCGACCGTGGCGCCGGTAGGCAGCGCCGCCGCGACCTGAGCCAGCGCGGTGCCGGGATCCGAGCAGGCCTCCAAGAGCTCGTTCAAGATGACGAGCTCAGCGCCGCCCAAGCTCGCGGAGAAAGCCGACAGATCAGCCTGTTCCGAGAGGCGCACAAAAGCTCCACCTGCGATTGGCACCACGGAAAGCCCGATCGAACCGAGCTCCGGTTGCTCCGCCAGCTCCGGAAGATAGCGACCCAAGAGCACGCTACGGCGAGGCGACCGCCCGGTGCGCGCCGCGTGCTCGGCCGCTAGATCGCGAATCCAGTCCGCGAGATCCGACACCGCACGCTTGCGATCTCGAGGCGTGACCAGCCTGCCGACTTCGGCCATGTCGAAGTAACAAGGGCCAGCTGCGCCCACCGGGCTCACGTAGACCAGACCGCAGCCGACGCAGCGCACGAAGCGCACGCCGGCCCGAAAAAACAAATACTCGGCTCGCAGCTCACCGCACACCGAGCACGCGACATAAGCGGTGCGCTGGCGGGACGCGCTCACGCTGGGCGTGGAGGCGAACGAAAGCGGTCGCGGTAACACTGACGATGGACTACAGGAAGCTGCGTGACCTCGCCAGCTCTACCGTACGGCTTATCGGGGCGCGATGAGGCGCGCGCCTACTTCGACTGGATTGTGGGGCTCTTCGGGCCGGCGCTCGCGGGTGACGTGCTCGATCACGGCGCCGGTACCGGAGCGCTCGCCGCGCGGCTCGCCGATCGAGGCTGCCGGGTGTTCGCGCTCGAGCCGGACGCCGAGCTCATGCAGGGCCTCGCGCAGCGCTTCCGCGACGATGGGCGTGTGACGCCCCTGCGTGGCACGATCGAAACCTACCTGGCCGCGCGCGGGCCCCGCAGCGTGGACGCGGTGATCTCGTCCAACGTGCTCGAGCACGTCGAGGACGACGTGAGCTCTTTGAAGTTGCTCTACGAGAGCTTGCGACCCGGCGGCGCGCTGGCGGTCTACGTGCCGGCGCGCCGCGAGCTGTTCGGTTCGCTCGACGCGAGCGTGGGCCACTTGCGCCGCTATTCGCGCTCGATGCTGCGCGCGCGGCTGGAGCAGGCTGGCTTTTTCGTACAATGGGTGCGTTATGGCAACCTGGCCGGCGCGCTGCCCTGGCTGGTCGCCGGGCGCGTGCTCAAGCGCCCCGCCATCAGCGGCGCCGAGCTCGGCGCGTTCGATCGCTGGGTCTTCCCGGTAGCGTCCCGACTCGAAGCGCTCTTGCCCCTGCCCTACGGGCTCAACTTGGCCGCTCTGGCACGACGCCAGTAGACGCCCGCCGCGGTCGCGAGCGTCAGCGCGAATACGACGAGGCCTCCCGTCAAGCCGCGCGGCCAGAAGCTGAACACCAGACGCCCCGAAGGCGCGCTGAGCGGTGCCGAGATGGTGTCGCGATACGACTCGGCCGGCGTGCCGTCGACGCTCCATCCAGGATCGAAATTCTGATTCAGCACCACCCGGTCGCCTGCCGTGGCGCCCGTCACTTCCACTTCGATGCGCCGGGGCGAAAAGGAAACGATGCGCGCCGTGCCGCTGCCCGACGCGGTGAAGGCCTCGCCGCGATATTGCTTGGTGCCCTTGCCGCGCGCCCCCATCCCCAGGGGCCGCCCGTCTCGGTCCTTCGGGGCCCAAATGTTGAGGCTGGCGTGCAGCGTGCACTGCAGCACCCCGATCCCGGCCATCACCGCTGGCAAGGCCTCCGGCGCGTAGTCACGCCGGCGGTACTGCAGCGCGCGCGGCACGCGCTCGAGCTGTTCGAAGGCCGGCGCCGCTGGCACCTGGCGCGGCTCCATCCAGAACGCGCGCTGCATCGGAATGCTCGATTCGCGCCCGATGTCGACGGCTAGCAGCAGGCAGCCGCCGAGCAGCGCCAGGTCGAGATGCTGGCGCCGAGCTAAGCGATCGAGTAGGCGTCCGAGCGCGCTCGCGGTGGTGACTCCCAGAAGTAGGATCGCAGGATAGAGCCAGCGCGTCGGCACGTGCTGCGAACGAAACAGCGACAGCTGGTGCAACAGGGTCCAGGGCGAAAGCTCGTGAAACGCGCCAAAGCCGAGCACGAGCGCGATGACGCCGGTGAGCCGCAGCACGAGCTCACCGCGCGGCGCCGGCCAGACCAAGCCCAGCACTAGCAGCACGGCCGGCACCCAGCCCACGTACATCCCGTACTCGTGCCAGCCCCACTGCGGAATCGGAGCGGGCCTCGAGCCCGGAGTCTGATTCGGAGCCACCAGTGCCTGCCACAGCACGTTCAGATCGATGGCCTCGGTGGAGGGCACCAGCCGCGGCCGCTCGTTGAAGTCGAGCAGCACGGGCAGCAGCTTCGGCGCGGAAAGTCCGATGCCGAGCGCGCCCAGCGCAGCCAGGACCACGAGCGGCCACCAGCTCTTGTCGAAGGCGGCTCGCAGCGCGGCATAGGCGCCGAGCAGGAACGCGGCGTGCGGCAGCGGGTAGATGCCGCCCGAGTAAACCAAAAGCGCGAAAGCCCCGCCGCCGATTGACAAGGGCAAAAGCTCGAAGCGCCGGCCAGCCAGTAGCCGCTCGAACCCCCAGAACACCCACGGCAAGTAGCAATACTGCAGGTGCCAGAGGTGTCCAGTCGCGGCTTGTAGCGCAAATCGGCCGTTTGCCACGAACACCAGACAGGCAAAGGTGCGAGCCGGCACGCTGCGCGTGAAGAGCCCGGCAAGCTTCCAAGTCCCGAGCGCAGCGACGAGCCCGGTCCCGAGCAGCTCGATGCGCAGCGCGTAGCGCAGATCGAACAGCAGATAGGCCGGCAGGAAAGGCGAAATCAGGTTGGTCGCGCCCTGCACGTTGCCCCACTCCGAGTAGCCGCCGCACCCGTAGGGCATCCACAGCGGCAGCTGTCCGAAGCCGAGCAGCGCCTTCACCGTAAACAGCCGATGCGCGCTCATCTCGTCCCAGTCGTGACCGCCGTACGAGTCGAGCTCGCGCAGCGTCGGTGAGACGGCGATGGCGAGGCACAAGACCACGCAGGACAGGCCCAGATACGCCTGACTCCGTTCCAGCCGGGCGTCGAAGCTCGCCGGCAGAATCTGGCGCAACTTGTCTCGGAGCCGCGGCAACAAGCGGCCGCTACCTTACATCACGGAGCTGGTCGGAGTATGAAGGGCCGGGAGGGCTCCTGCGGCCCTCGACCAGCGCATGAGCGCCAAGCGCCCTGGCATCATCCTCGATCGAGACGGCACGTTGATCGACGTGATCCGCGATGAGGAGACGGGCGTCATCACGGTGGCTTGGCACCCCTCACAGCTGCGCTTCCTACCGGGGGTGCTCGAAGGGCTGGGTCTGCTCAAGGCTGCCGGCTACGATTTTGCGATCGCCACGAATCAGCCGGGGCCGGCCAAAGGTCAGTTCAGCGTCGAGGCGGTGCACCGCACGCACCACGCGCTCGTGGCTGCGCTGGCCGACGCGGGCATCACGCTGTCGAGCGTGGAAGTGTGCTGGCACCACCCGCAAGGCAGCCCGCACGGCGTGCCGGAGCTGGCAATCGCCTGCGACTGCCGTAAACCCGCGCCCGGCTTACTACTGCGCGCGATGCAGCATGGCGATTTCGATCCGACCCGCACCTGGATGGTCGGTGACAGCCAGGTGGACGTGGAGGCCGCGCACCACGCCAAGCTGCGTTCGGCGCTGGTCTTCGCGCAGAACCGCTGCGAGCTCTGCCCACTGCGCGACGGCGGCAGCGTCATGCCGGATCTCGTGGCGCCGACCTTCGACGAGCTGGCGCGCCGCATCGTGGCGGCGCCACCGCTGGTTTCCTAGCTTTGAGTCGGACGTGCCCGCTGGATCGCGCTCCCGGAGCAGCAATCTCGACTTACAAAATGAAGTCGAGATTGCGCCACGTGATCACGCCTCGAGAGCTGAGGTTTTGCCGTTAGACCCTCCAGCGGGTTCAGCGAAGCGGCCGCGAGCGCTCCAGGTAACCGACGAGCGCCTGCCACAGCGGGGCGGCGCGCCGATCGGCGCCTGGCTCGATTGGACGCTGCTCCCCCGGATCGCGCTCGAGATCGAAGAGCGAAAAGCGCCGATGATCTTCGACGTAGATGAGCTTCAGCGGATAGTCGATGAAGGCGGCCTGGTAGGCGTGGCCGTCGTCCACCGAAAAGCTTTCGGCGATGAAACCATTGCTTTGGGGGGGCAGCGGCTTGCGGTGCAAGAAAGGCGTGAGGCTCCGCCCGCGCAGCTGCTCGAAGATCTGCCGATCACCCAGCACCCGCGCGATGGTCGGCGCGATGTCGGTGAACGTGACTGCTTCCGCGATGCGTTTGCCGCTCACGCCAGGCACGCGCAGCAGCGCCGCGGGGCACAGCTGCGGATCGTGCAGGTTCGAGCCGTGCCAGCGATCCTGATGCTCTCCGAACGCCTCGCCGTGATCGCCGCTCACGAACAGTAGCGTGTCGTCCCACACGCCCAGCCGCCGGAGCTCCTTGACCAGCCGCCCCACCTGCTGGTCGACGTGCCAGATCTCGGCGTCGTAGCGCGCTTGGTCATCGGGGCCGAAAGCCGGCGCCCCAGGCGGCTGCTCGTAGCGGTAGTGCGGCTCGAACAAGTGCAGCCAGAGCAGGAATGGGCGCTTGCCGTGCTCGACGTGGGCGATCGCCTTGTCCACCTGCTCGGCGGCGGGGAAGCCCCACATGGTGCCGCCGCGATACTGCAGGCGCGTGGACAAGTCGTAGTGCTGAAAACCGCGCTCGAAGCCGGCGTCTTCCTGGGCCGTGAAGGCCGCGAAATCGGTCAAGACTGCGACGGTGTCGTAGCCGCGCGCGCGCAGCAGCTCGGGCAACCACGGCGTGCGCGGTCCAATGCGCCGCATGCGCTTCTCGCGCGGAAGCGGCAACCACTCGATCTCGGAGGGCGCGTAGGAGCTGAACAGCGAGGCGATCGCCAGCCTGGTCAATGGCGCGGCGCTGTACATGCGCTCGAAGACCAGCGACTCGCGCCCGAGCGCGCGCAGCTCGGGCGTGGTGTCGCGCGCGTAACCGAGGAAGGAAGCATGGTCACGGCGCAGCGTCTCGATCGTGATCACCACGACGTTCAGGTTCACGGGTGAGCCGTGAGCTTGAGCTCCCCAACTTGGCCGACGCGGCTGCCACGCCTTACCCGAGTCGCCGCCGATACAGTTATTGTCGACGCCGTCGCCCGGAATCTCGCGGGCGGCGGGGTGAACCGCGGCATCGAAGCCGGCGCAGTCGCCGCCGCCAAGCAGGCTGGAATAACCGTCGCGATCGAAGTCGCTGAGCTGCTGCAGTGCGCGCATCAGGTGCGGCGACCATGCGCCATGCTGCGATAGCGATGCGAAAGCGCGTGATCCAGACAGCAGCAGCAACCCTGCCAGGGCCAGTCCAGCGACGGCAAAGATACCTCCCGAGCGAACGCCGCGAGATCGGACCCACTCCGAGCGATCAGCGAGCACCAGACCCAAGACAAAGCCCAGGGGTGCCGCCGCCAGCCGCGGGTCGAGCTGCAGCAGGCCACTAAAGCTCGCGAGCATCAGCCACACCAAAACCGCCGCACCCAGCAGCAGCGCCAGCGGGCCGAGCCAGCGCCCGCCGCCGACTGCGTGCCGCTCGAGCGTTCGCCAAACCACGTAGCCGACGCTCACGCTGAGCACCAAAGCGCCCAGCACCAAGGCCGAAAGCAGCGCCGCTGCCAGCTCGACGTTGTGGAAGCGAGCCGTGGAGCGCGCCAGCGCAAACACGAAGGCGACGAAAAGCGCGACCAGGAGCAGGACGATCTGAAGCAGCCGTCGTCGCTCGGTGCGCTGCCACTGCTCCCGGAGCGCCAACGTCAGCGAGTCGTCTCGCAGCAAACCCGCAAGCAACCACGCCAGCGCGGCCGTGACCACGGCACACGGCAAAACCCACAGACCGAGAGTCCAAGCGACGAGGCGCATGGCCTCGAGCGCGCTCTGCTGCCACACGCGCGCCGCACCGACGACAGCCTCGGCCAGCATGGCCACGGCGCTCGCGACGAGCAGTACCGCAAGCTGGCTGGCATAGGCGCGCCTCGTCACTCGGAGCGCTCGTAAATCTCGAAGTCCTCGATCTCCTTGGCCTTGCGGTACTGTGTATCGAGCAGCGACTTCAGCTCCGGAAAGTGTACCAGCTCGTCCTTTGAGTCGATGGAACTGCCGGTAACGGACGGAAACACGTCGCGTCGCTGCACCACGATCAGCTTGGGGCGATTGGTCGACAGATCCCTCAATAGCTCGCCTCGCGCAAAACTCCGCTGCCATTGGCTGCGTTGAGGGACGTTGTATAGCCAACGACTGGCCAGCGGTCGCTCCGCCAGAAAATAGATGGAAGGCTCGAAGCCCCAAATGAAGATCGGATCTTCGCTGCCGCTATGCGACCGAATCTCGAGCGCCACTTGGCGATCCGCATCCAGGTTGTAATCGGCCACCACTGACAGCTCACGATCCAGGTCGGAGCGACCGCGGAACTGCCCTTGCCGGAGCAGAAGCGACAGGCGCAGCGAGGAGCGCTCCCAAAAACCCTGCGGCAAGTCGCGGGCAGCATCACGCATCCAGATCGCCACGACCACGAACGCCGACAGCGCCAAGAGGCTGCCGGGACCAGCCACCAGGCAGCGACGGAACAACTTGTACAGGCCGAGACCCGCCAGGAAGCAAACCAAGACTAGCGTCGCGGCATAGTGATAGGGAAAGAACTTGGCCTGCATCGTGATGCCGGTCAGGTGAATCGCGATGATGCCCAGCATCAGGAAGATGCCCTCACGCTCGCGAGCGTGCAGTGGCGCCATCGAGATCGCCGCGATCACCCCGAACGCAGCCAGCGCCGAGAACTTGAAGAATACCTCCTCGAGCGCGTAATACAGCATGGCCGCTGCATTCGCGTCGCTCCAGTTCAGCTTGGTGTAGCCGGGCACGAAGTCGTGAAAAGTCCAATAGCAGGCGGGCCAGACGCCGCGCGCGGCAATCCAAATCAACACCAGCGCGATGGGCGCGGCAAAGCCCAGCACCAACAGGCCCGCGCAGCGCAGCAGCCGGGGAAAGCTCGCGGCGCGCAGTTGCTCGCGCGTCAGTGCGTAGGCGCCGCACACCAGGATACCGCCGCCGAGCGGCGGCTTGAACAGCGCGCACAAACCGAACAGGGCTCCGGTGCCGAGCGGCACCAGCCAGCGCCGGTGCTGGGTCGGCTCGAGCGTGACGACGACCAGCGCCGCCACGGTCAAGTAGCCGCCGAACGTCTCGGGCTGCGCGGTATGCCAGAACTCGAGCTCGGCATGCACCAAGGCGGCCAACGCGGCGGCGACGAGTCCTGCCTTGGGTCGATCGAAGAACACCTGCCCCAGGCGCTGCAGGCCGAAGGCCGTGCCGATTAGGCCCAGGACCTCGAGCATCCGAATCGCGAGCATCGACTTGCCGAATAGCCCCTGCGCCAACGCATAGGTCAGAAAGATGCCGGGCGGCTTGAAGTCCCAAGCGTCGCGGTACGGCATGCCCCCGTCCAAGATGGTGTCGCCGACGACGGCGTAGATGCCCTGATCTCGGCCGAACGAAAACAGCAGGATCGAGAGCGACGCGAAGGCGATGACCAGCCAGCACACGACTGCCAACCATTGGTCCGGATCGCGAACCGCCAGGCGGGGAACGACTTCGGCTTCAGGCCGAACCGACTCGGTCGGCATGGCGCAGAACCTACCAAGGGCGCGACGGCACTGTCAGCTCGTCTTTCGGTACACGACCCAGCGCAACTCCATGGGTGGCTTCTCGGGCGGCAGATCGAACAAGTCCTGCCCCGCGCACCAGCCCTCGTACCAACCCGTCGGCGGATACTGGCCTTCGGGTAGGTGGGCCTTCTCGTAGTCGGCCGCGCTCTCGTCAGCTTCACGCCGCAGCGGCAAGCCCTGGCTCGCGACCTCGAGATCATGGCGCGAAAACAGCGCGCACCACAGCACTTGCGATAGTTGTTTGGCGATGTCGTCGGCCTTGTAACCGCTGTCGCTGAGGAACAAGTTGAAGACCAGCAGGCCGCCGGGCACCAGCATGGCGCTAGCCCGCTCGAACAGCTGACGGATCTGCTCGACGCTACGAAAGTGGCTGGCCACCACTTCCGACAAAAACACCATGTTGTACTGCGGGCGAGGCAGCTGAAGCTCGGGGTTCAGGATGTCGCCTTCGACCACTTTGATCGTCAGCTTCTCCTTCTCCACCGTCTCCCTCAGGATCTTGACCAGCGCGGGCGTCGGCTCGACCGCGTCTACCTGGTAGCCGAGCTGCGCGAGCGGAATGGTGTTGCGACCGGTGCCGGCGCCTACGTCCACGATCGCCACCTCACTAGGCGTGCCGAGGGTGGCGGCCACGTCGACGGCCTTGGCATCGGCGTGCTTGCCGAAGAGCGGCGGCGTGCGCACCTCGGTCCAGTGTTGGTACTCGTCCGCGAAGGTCGCGGCCATCGCTACCACCTTCCAGGTGATGCTGGTCTTGGGGGGCGGATCGGTCGAGTAGGTGACGATCACCTTGGACGTCGAGGAGGTCGTGAACGCCTGCTCCAGGCGCAACTTGAGCGCGCTTCTGAATTCGCCGATCTCCTTTTCGTTGAACTTTCGCCCCATGCCCTCCCAGCACTGGTCGAAGACCTTCACATAGTGCTCGAGCAGCCCAGGCACTGGGGGCAGCGCCATCTCCCCGTGCCCCGAGAGTCGTCGCGGCAAGCGACGAATCATGGCTTGCTTGAGCACGATGGCGTTCGTCTCGCGCTTCGATCCCTTGCTCATCGGCGCGCCATGGTGGCAGAAATGCCGGGCCGAGCGCCAAGCATTTCGACCTTGCGTCATGCGGAGCACGGACCCAGAAAGAACCTCGGATGGCACGACTTGCCGACATCGTCAGCACGTCGCTCGACGTGGCCGCGACACGCTCCCGCAAGCAGAAGACCGAGCGCCTGGCTACCCTTTTGGGTAGCCTCGTGCCTGCGGAAGTGCGGCCGGCGGTGGCCTTCCTGTGCGGTGAGCTCCGCCAGGGCAAGCTCGGCGTCGGCTACGCCACCCTGCGCAAGCTGCGCGCCCTCCCGAGATCGGCGGGCGACCGCGTTACGGTTTTGGAGCTGGACGAGGCGCTGCAAAAGCTCGCGGCGCTTTCGGGCAAGGGCTCGGGTGGGCGGCGCGAAAAGCTACTCGAGGAGCTGTTCGGGAGACTCGACGAGGCCGAGCGGGACTTCGTCGCGCGGCTGGCGCTCGGCGAGCTACGCCAAGGCGCGCTCGAGGCCATCGTGGTCGATGCTTTGGGCCAAGCCACGACCATCTCGCCGGGCGTGCTACGCCGCGCGATGCTGCTTACCGGCGACGCGACCGAGGTCGCGGTGCTGGCGCTGACCGCGGGTGAACCGGCGCTGCTGGCGCTCGGCATCGAGCTGTTCCGTCCGCTGCGTCCGATGCTGGCCCAAACGGCCAAGGACGTGGCCGAAGCGATCGTGCGCACCGCGCCGTGCGCTTTCGAGGAAAAGCTCGACGGCGCGCGCATCCAGGTGCATAGCTCGCCCAAACGCGTCGCCATCTACTCGCGGCACGGCAACGAGGTCACCGAATCCTTGCCCGAGGTGGTGGCGCTGGTTCGTTCGCTGCCCGCGCAGAGCCTAGTGCTCGATGGTGAGGCCATCGCGCTCCGCCCCGACGGGCGGCCCCATCCTTTTCAAGTCACCATGCGGCGCTTCGGACGCCGGCTCGAAGTGGCGGAGCTGGGCCGCACGCTGCCCCTGTGCGCCTTCTTCTTCGACTGTCTCTACTTGAACGGGCAAGCCCTGATCGAGCGTTCGAACGAGGAGCGTTGGGCGGCGCTGTGCCAGGTCGTACCGGTGGCAGCGCGCGTACCGCGAACCGTGGTGGCGAGCACCGACGAAGGTGAACGGGTGATGAGCGCGGCGCTGAAACGTGGGCACGAGGGCGTGGTCGTCAAGAGTCTCACCTCCAGCTACGAGGCGGGCCGGCGCGGCGCAGGATGGCTCAAGCTGAAGCCGGCGCCGACGCTGGACCTGGTCGTGCTGGCGGCCGAGTGGGGCAGCGGCCGGCGCAAGGGTTGGCTGAGCAATCTGCATCTCGGCGCGCGAGATCCGGACGGCGGCGGCTTCGTGATGCTGGGCAAGACGTTCAAGGGTCTGACCGACGAGACGCTCAAGTGGCAAACCAGCAAGCTGCAGGAGCTTGCGACGCAGCAGAATGATTGGGTCGTGCACGTACGGCCGGAGCTGGTCGTGGAGATCGCGTTCGATGGCCTGCAAGAAAGCTCGCACTACCCAGGAGGCATGGCGCTCCGCTTCGCGCGCGTCCGGCGCTACCGCGCGGACAAGTCGGCGAACGAGGCCGACACCATCGGTTTCGTGCGCAGCCTGTACGAGCGCAGCCTGAGCGGGGCCGAGGCCCCGCGACCCCCGCGACTAGGACACGAGCAGGAACCCCTTCCTGGTGGGGGCGGCACGCGCCGCCCCCCTCGGCCGAAGTGAATTCGGCCGAGCCTCCCTCCACGCGGCCACGCTCGGCGCTACTAACTCGTGAACTTCGTTGCCCGAGCAAGCTGTTTGTCGCTCTAGGGCGAAGGTGAGAAAAATGGTCTAGCGTGGCCCCCACCGGCTCGCGGCGGGAACAGCGGGGCTTTCTCTCTAACGAGCCTTGCGCGCTTTGCGCGCATGCTGACCCGGGACGAAGGCGAAGTCGGTGAGTCGCACTCCGCCCCGCGCATCGAACCTCACGCCTTCTTTCTCGAGCAATCGCCGCTGCTCGCTCTTGCTGCGCGGGTCCTGAATCGTGATGTGGGCGGTGCGGGCGTTGCGGCGGCCCAGCACGCGTTGCCAGGGCACGCCCCGCCCGAAAGAGCGCATCGCGTAACCTACGACTCGCGCAGCGCCGGGCATGCCGGCCGCGCGCGCCACGTCACCGTAAGTCATGACGCGGCCCCGCGGGATCTTGACAATGATGCGGCGAATGCGCTCGAAGGAGTCAGTCACGTGCTCGGCCACGAGCACACTTAGCAGAGCTTCACGCGGCTCAGTGAGTCCAGACGCGCTGCCGGCCTATGCCGTAGCTCCGGTACAGATCGGGTACTGCTTTGTAGTCGGTGCAGGCGAACAGCAAGCCCAGAAGTAGCCCCATGACAGCGAAGAATGGGCGCGCGTTATCGAACGGCGAGAAGCTCAACAGCGACGGCGCGAGCACCAAAACGATGCCCAGCAGGAGCTGAATGGCTCCGTGCAATCGAAACGGAATGACGGTCGCGATGCTGACCGGATAGGCAGTGAGCAGGCTCACGACCAGTTGCGCCAGCGCAACGAGGTAACAGACGAGAGCTGGAGTGCCCTCGAAGCCGAGCACCGCCGGCGCCATCGCCAGAATCAGCACCGCCAGGTAGTCGAGAAAACCATGTGTGCGAGGGTCGAGGAACTTCATGGGTAGGGCTCCCTTGGCGGGATTGGTTGCATCGATCGTGCCACCCTGGACCGCCGTGCCTGACGGGCCTAGTAACGCGGACCATGCGCTACAACCTCCTGGGCAGAACCGGTCTTTTCGTCTCGGAGCTGTGCCTCGGTACGATGACGTTCGGGGGCAAGGGGTTCTGGGAAGTGGTGGGGCGACTCGGCCAAGGTGAGGCCGAAGCGCTCATCGGCACGGCCCTCGACAGCGGCGTCAACTTCATCGATACGGCTGACGCTTACTCGGAGGGCGAGTCAGAGCGGCTGCTCGGCGCGGCGCTCAAGTCGCTGGCTCGGCCACGTGAGCAGGTGGTGGTGGCAACCAAGGTACGCGCGACGGTCGGCACAGGCGTCAACGAGGTCGGGCTGTCGCGCTCGCACATCCTAGCCAGTATCGACAAGAGCCTCCAGCGCCTGCAGCTCGACTTCGTCGACTTGTATCAGATCCACGGCTTCGATCCCGCGACGCCCATCGAGGAGACCGTGCGAGCGCTCGACGACGTCGCTCGCTCCGGTAAGGCGCGTTACGTGGGCTTCAGCAACCTGCCGGCGTGGCTGGGCATGAAGGCCATCGGCTATGCGGAGGCGCGGAACCTGACTCGCTTTCAGAGCGCACAGGTCTACTACTCGATCGCCGGTCGCGACATCGAGCGGGAGCTCGTACCGATGGCGCAAAGTGAAGGCGTTTCGATCCTGTCGTGGAGCCCACTGGCTGGCGGCCTGCTGTCGGGAAAATTCGATCCCGACCAGCCCGGGCCAGAGGGTGCGCGGCGCACCACCTACAACTTTCCGCCTGTCGAGGGCCAGCGGCTGCGCAGCGTGCTCAGCGCCTTGCGGCAGGTCTCGGCCGAGACGGGCCACTCGGTGGCGCGCCTGGCGCTGGCCTGGCAGCTGAGTCGCCCGTTCGTGACGAGCGTCTTGGTCGGCGCCAAAGCTCCAGAGCAACTGCGCGACAACCTGGCAGCGGTCGAGGTGACGCTCACGCCCGAACATCTGCGTCTACTCGACACGGCCAGCGCCCTGCCTCCCGAATATCCGGGCTGGATGCTGGAACGGCAGAATTCTCAGAAGCGCGGCGTGCCTCCGAAGTAGACTCACCACAGGAGGTGCCGCATGGCCTTGAGCTTGGGACCCATCGGACAAATCGCGTTCAACGTGAAGAACGCGGACGCCTCGGAGAAATTCTATCAGGACGTGCTGGGGCTTAGAAAGCTCTACCGCTTCGGCAACCTGGTGTTCTTCGACTGCACGGGCCTCAGGCTACTGCTCGAGCAAAGCGACGGCGCGCGCAACATTGCGCCCCCCGCGATCTACTTTCGCGTCGCTGACATCGCCCTGGTCTATGCCGAGCTGTTGAAGCGCGAGGTGAAGTTCATCCAGACCCCCCACCTGATCGCGCCCATGCCGGACCACGATCTGTGGCTGGCGGCGTTCGAGGATCCCGACGGCCATTCCCTGCATCTAATGATGGAAGCGCCCAAGGGTTACCAGCTGCCAATCAGTCAATAGGCCGATTTCTGGCGGCGCCTTGGAGGACTCCACTCGAGCGATCCGAACACCAGTGCAAAGCGCCCGTCACCCGCGCGTGAAGCCGCCAACAACGTGTGAGGCTCTACCGAAACCGTCGCGAACCTCGAGGCCTGCACGAATCCCCCTGCATTGGACATCAAGCTCGCCATTTATCCGGGCGTCGGTCATGAGGTCGTGGCCCCCGGTCTACGCCGTCACCGATCCAGCCGTCGATATCTACGCTTGGACGCTGTCACATCCCAAGCCGTAGGCCGGCCCAGCCGGGCCGCGCCACACGGCGCGGAGGGGGCTGCGGCGACGACATAAACGGGGCATGGTGGCGCTCTGGGGCCTGGAAGACGACCGGGATCGAGCCGAGGCAAAGATCCACGTGAGAAAAGCGTGCGCTCGGAGACGCCAGCCCCACACTTTTGTTCTAGATTTCGCTCGATATCGAACCGAGGCTGCCGCCATGACCGACGAAAGTAGTAGCCCTGCGCCGTCGGAAACGCAGCGAGCGCAAGAAGCCGATCGCCTCGCCGAGCCGGTGGATCTCGAGCAGCCCCCGCGACTGCCCTTTCCGGTGGTGGGGATCGGCGGGTCGGCGGGCGGGCTCGAAGCGTTCACGGACTTGTTCAAGGCGATACCGCCGGACTGCGGGATGGCGTTCGTGCTCATTCAACACCTGCCGCCCGACCGCGAGAGCCTGATCGCCGAGATCCTCCAGCGGCACACCGCGATGGTCGTCTCGCAAGTGCAGGACGGGATGGTGATCGAGGTGAATCACGTCTACGTGATCCGGCCCGGCCATACGCTGACGATACGAAACGGGCGGCTTCATCTGGGTGAAAAGGTCGAAAAGCCGCGCCACACCCGACCCGTGGACGACTTCTTCAGGTCGCTGGCGGAGGAGCAACGTGAGCGCGCGATCTGCATCGTCATGTCCGGAATGGGCAGCAACGGCTCCGCCGGAGCGCAGGCGATCAAGGCCGTTGGTGGGCTGTGCATCGCGCAGGACCCGGAGTCCGCGCAATTCCCGTCCATGCCGCACCACCTGATCGAAGCCGGCTATGCCGACATCATCCTGCCGCCCGTGGATATGCCCGAAGCGCTGCTCGCTTACGCCAAGCACCCGTACGCCGCCACCCGTGGAAATGGCAGCGAGAACGGGAATGTCGTCGCCTCCGCCCACCTGAGCCCGAAAGACGCGCTGCTACGCGACGAGCAACAGGTCCGCGAAATCCTCGCCATCGTGCGGTCGCGTACGCGCTTCGATTTCACCGGCTACAAGAAGCCGACCCTGCTGCGGCGCATCGAGCGGCGCATGGGGTTAAGCCGCGTCAACGGGATGGGTCAGTACGCGAAAATGCTACGGCAGAGCCCCGCGGAGGTGACGGGCTTGGCCGATGATCTCCTGATCCACGTGACCGGCTTCTTCCGCGACCCCGAAGCGTGGGAGGCGCTGCGGCAGCGGGTGATCATTCCGCTCGTCCAATCACGCGAGTCGGACGCGTCGATCCGCTGCTGGGTGTCCGCCTGCTCCAGCGGAGAAGAGGCGTATTCGCTGGCGATGCTGCTGGTCGAGGAAAGCGAGCGCGCGGACAAGCCCCTCAAGATCAAGGTCTTCGCCACCGACACCGCCGAGCGAGCTCTCAGCAACGCGCGCAACGGCGTCTACCCCGGCGGTATCGAGTCGGACATGCCACCCGAGCGGCTGCAGCGGTTCTTCGACCGGGAGGACGCGATCTATCGCGTTCGCCAGGACCTGCGCGAGCGCGTCGTGTTCGCTCCGCAAAACCTGCTGAGCGATCCGCCCTTCTCTCGGCTCGACATCGTCAGCTGCCGCAACCTGCTGATCTACCTCGAGCCCGAGGTGCAGCAGCGCGTCTTCGGGCTGGTCCATTTCGGGCTCCGCGAAGGTGGCGCGCTGCTCCTGGGCAGCAGCGAGGCCGTCCCTGGCAGCGGGGCAGGTATGTTCGAGCCGATTGACAAGAAGGCGCGCATCTACAAGCGCGTGGGTCCGACGCGGCACGGGGCGGTCGAGTTCCCTCTGCCGCACGCCCTCGGGCCCGAGGCCGCCGATTTTTTCCGTCCCGCGCCGCTCGCGGCCGCTGCGGCACCGTCGGTCGCGCAGCTGACCGCCCGCGCGCTGGTGGCGCTGCACATTCAGGCGGCGGTGACCGTAGATCGAAACTATCGCGTCATCTATTATCAGGGCGACACTAAGCAGTACATGGGCCAACCCACCGGCGAGCCGACGCAGGACGTGCTGGTGCTGGCAAGCGAGCGAGTGCGCGGCGCGGTGCGGTTGGCACTGCAGCGCTCGATAGCTGCAGGCACCGTGGAACGCGTGGCCGACGGCTTGCTGACGAATGCCGAGGGGAAACGTTGCCGCGTCGTGGTGACGGCCTCACCGCTGCAATCCGGTGAAGTGCCGGAGCTCTTCGTCGTGAGCTTCCAGGAACGCGAAGAGCCGGAGCCGGAACGTGTCGAGCAACCCGAGGCCGCCCAGCAGTCCAGCGAAGAGGCTCAGCGTCTCCGCAAAGAGCTGCAGAGCGCGATCGAGGAGCTGCAAGCCAGCAGCGAGGAGCACAAGGCGGCCGCCGAAGAGGCGATGAGCATGAATGAAGAGCTGCAGAGCAGCAACGAGGAGCTCGAGACCAGCAAGGAGGAAATGCAATCGCTCAACGAGGAGCTGACTACCGTCAACGCGCAGCTTCACGCCAAGATGGAAGAGCTGCAAAGGACCAGCGGCGACCTGCGCAGCCTGCTGGCCAGCACCGACATCGCCGTGATCTTTCTCGACGCGCAGTTCCGCATCCGCCGCTACACGCCGACGGCCAAGAAGCTGCTCGATCTGATCGGCTCGGATGTCGGCCGCCCGCTCAGTGACCTGGCGAAAAAGTTCACCGATCCCGATCTGGCCAACGACGCGAAATCGGTTCTGGACAACCTGGTGCCGATCGAGCGGGAGGTGTTGAGCGAGGACGGCCGATGGTACGCGCGGCGCGTGCTGCCGTACCGGACCGTGGAGGACAAGATCGACGGCGTCGTGATCACGTTCGTGGACGTCTCCGACCGCAAGCGCGCCCACGACCTGGCAACGAAAGCTGGCGAAGTGGTCGAGGGGGACTTGAAGGCGATGCACAGCCTGCAAGCCGCGACCAACCTGCTGATGAGCGCGAAGGACATGCCGGGCTTGCTGGAGGAGATCCTTATCGCCGCCCTCGAGCTGCACGCGACGCACCAGGGGAGCGTGCAGCTTTACGACGCCAAGTCGCGGACGCTACGGCCGGCCATCAACCGCGGTCTCGCGTCGGAGTTCGTCGAGGCTTGGGGAGCAGCGAGCCTATCCGACCCGGCGTGGCCGGCGGCGCGCGCCGTGCGCGAGCAAAAACCGGTCCTGGTCGCGGACTTCGAGCGGGAGCTGGCGGCCGTGCGAGAAAAGTGCCTCGCCAGCGGCATCCTCGCCCTGCAGTGCATCCCACTACTGACACGCTCCGGCGAGCTGCTCGGGGTGATGACCCTGTACTTCCAGGAGCCGCATGTGCCGAGCGACCGCTCGCTGCGTATCACCGAGCTATTGGCCCGGCTGGGGGCGGATACGGTCGAACGCATGCGCATCGAGGAAGAACGGGAACGCTTGCTGCAGAGCGAGCAGTTCGCGCGGCGCGCGCTCGACGACGCTGTGCAAATGAAGGACGACTTTCTCGCCACGCTCTCACACGAGCTGCGCACACCGCTTTCGGCGATCCTGCTGTGGGGCAAGCTCCTCCGCAGCTCGGCAGCCGATCCTGAGAAAATGAAGAAGGCCGTGGACGCGATTGTCGACAGCGCCGAGGCGTAGTCGCGCCTGATCGAGGACCTGCTGGACAGCGCCGCGACCACCGCCGGCAAGGTCCGGCTAGAACCGAGGGAGATGGACCTGGTTCAGGCCGTGCGCGCGGTCATCGAGCAGAACGAGCCGGCGGCCCGCGCGAAGAACCTGCGCGTCGAGGCCGAGCTGGACCCCGCGGCCGGCGTCGTTGTCGCCGATGCGACGCGCATCCGCCAGGTGGTGTGGAACCTGCTCAGCAACGCGGTGAAGTTCACGCCCGAAGGCGGGCGGGTCACGGTCTCGCTCGCGCGCACGGGCGACGACGTGCGGATACGCATCTCCGATACCGGGGCCGGGATCCCACCGGACTTTCTGCCTTACATCTTCGACAGGTTCAGGCAGTACGAAGCCGCCATCACGCGTAAGTATGGAGGCCTGGGACTGGGCCTCACGATTTGCAAGCAGCTCGTCGAGATGCATGGCGGGACCATCCGCGCAGAAAGCGCCGGAGCGAACGAGGGAGCGACATTTACGGTGACCCTACCCATGCCCGCGGTTCGACGCCAAGCACGCCGCTCAGGCGTTACGGGAGAAGTCTCGACAAACACTAGACCGCTGGGCGGCAAGACGATCCTTTTGGTGGAAGACGACCCAGCGACACAAGATGCATTGGGCCTGGTCCTGCAGCAGGCCGGCGCCAGCGTCAAGACAGCCTCGAGCGGCACCGAGGCCGTCGACCTGTACCGAGATTTTCGACCCCAGATCGTTCTGAGCGACATCGGGCTGCCCGACACCAATGGCTACAGGCTCCTCGATCGGATCCGCGCGTTCGAGCGCGACCAGAAGCTGCCCGCCGCGTCCGCGGTCGCCCTGACCGCGTACGACCGCGAGGAAGACCGCCGCAGGGCCGCCGATGCCGGCTTCGGCATCCACCTGGCCAAGCCCATCGACGCCGACGAGCTCGTCTCGGTGCTCGCCACGCTGGCTCTACCAGAGTGACCAATGAGATTCCCAAGTTTTGCTGCTCGAGCTTCCGCGGAAGGCGGAATCGCGTTGCCGCACTATCCTACCGTTGAGTGTCACCTGGCTCTATCGACCGGACTCGTGAAGGAGAAGTCGCGCCACGCATGAGATGAGGCTTCACGCATGCTCTGCGTGAATTGGCCTCGTGAGTAGGCGCTGACGACCGCTTCCCAGAAGGGTATGGCGCCACGGTTGCCCTCGGAGACACGGACGATCCAACGGCCTGGCAATCGGTCGAAGAGCAGAGCGGCGGCGCGTTGTCCGCAGCCGGTGCGACGATGGCGACGGAGGACGAAGAACTCCGCAACGTCCAGAACGTCGGGATCGTCGGTTGCCGGAGATCCGCGGGTCACGAGCACGAAGCCGATCACTTTACCACCTGCGCGAATGAGAAATGGGAACCGCTTCTCGGGCTCAGACCAGTAGAGGGGCAGCGTGGGGTAGCCGAAACGCCCGTCGGGGCCCGGCTCGATCGCGAAGATCTCGCTGAGATCGTGGACGTAGAGCTCTAGCAAATTGGCAAGTAGCCCCGCTTCCGCCGGCTCGGCCTGTTCGATTGTGATTTGCTCGTCGACCACGTTGAGCGCTCCTTATACTCCGCAGGACCCGCCGAGCGCATCAACAGCCGCAACGCTGAGCCAGCCGCTCGCAGGTACGCGTTGTCGCCGCATCGAGCGGGAAGCAGGCTTCGACGCGCAACTCTTCGAGCGTCACCTGGCAAGGGGCGGCGAAGGTCGTCACCGCGATTACGAAGCGGACGCTATGCTCGCCCCGCGTGAGATGCACCCTCTGTATCGGCTCAGGAGCTCGAGCGAGATCGACGTGCTTCCAGCTAGCTGGAACGTCGGGAAGTGCCAGCGTCCGAGCCAGAAGCGCCTCCAGGCGCGCGTCATCGCCGCGCTGCAGTAGCTCTCGCTGGAGACGACCGAGCATGCCTCGCGCCACTGTCTCCCAGTCCAGCACGGCGCTTCGTAAGAGCCGCGGGTCGAAGACCAGGCTGAACATGTCCGGTTGTTGCGGCATGAGCGCCGGCTCAGCCAGGAAAGCGCCAAAAACAGCGCCGGCGGCACGGTTGCTCCGCACAATCGTGAAATCGCCGCCCAGCACTATCAGCGGAAACGGCTCTTGCTGGTTCATCATCTGTGCCAGCGCCTGCTCGATTTCGGGGCTAATCGCCTCGAACGCCGGCTCGACAAAACGCGGCTCGAAGCCAGCAGCCTGGAGCACTTCGTTCTGGGCACGCAGCGGGACCTGCAACGTCGACAGCAGGCGCAGTACCATGGTTTCGCCCGGTTGCGCGCGGCCGGACTCGAGGAAGCTGAGGTGACGCGTTGAAATCTCGGCCTCGAGCGCCAAGTCAAGCTGCGACAGACCGCGCCGACTCCGCCAAAAGCGCAACAATGCCGGAAACAGGCGATTGTTCATCGTCTGCGCGGAGGGTAGCAGGCGCGCTTGGCCGCGGCGCTTACCTCCCGAGGTAATTGCGACATGCGCCGGGAAAGAGCAGGCCTTGCAGCATGAATCGTCAAACTTTCATGCTCATTGGCTCGCTGGTCGCGTTCGCGGTGGCCGGCCTCGCGCTCGTCTGGCCGAGCGGGCTGCTCGCGAGCAAAGGCGTCGAGCTTGGTGCGCCGGTTAGCGTTTGGGTGCGCGAGGTTGGAGCACTGATCTTGGCCTTCGGCGTGACGACATTCCACGCGCGAAAATCCAATGATTCCGTGGCTTTGCGTGCAGTGCTAGTCGGTGGGGCGGTGCTGCACCTGGGCCTCTTGCCGATCGAGCTAGTCGCGTATTGGCAAGGGGTGATCACCAAAGCTAGCGGCGTGGCACCCAACTCGGTACTGCACGTTACCCTCGGGCTTGCTTCCCTGCACTTCGCGTGCTCGGTCACGCAAGATGTCCGCTCCGAGGAAGGGCGGCGCGGTAACGACGGCCAAACCGGCAGCGACGAGCTCTAGGAGGCTGGTGTTTTTCAAACCCAGCCTCCTAGGTTTCTGGTTCTCAGGGAGGCGGAAGCAGCTGCCGCAAAAACCAGCGTCAACTCGCTGATCGCGAAGCGCGTGGGCTGACTGCTGGCTAGAGGCGTTGCTGCGGGGTCACTCGAAGGATACCGCAACTTCTGCGTCAGAAAAGCATCTGCGCGCCCC
>DATEDZ010000163.1:0-17864 GCA_035281385.1 Polyangiaceae bacterium | reverse complement strand
TCGCTCTTGCACGCGATGGCGAGCCCCAGAACCGAAAGCGCTACGATCAACTGCTTGAGCTGCATGCTTGAAGCCTCCAGGACGCTGGTCCTACCGGTCTGGGTGCTCGAGGTCAATGTAGATGGCGACCTCACGTCAATGCGGCACGATACTCGCGGATGGCTTGGCTCGCCGTGGGGCGGTCGAGGTAGCTCGCGAGCTGAAGGAGGTCCATGCCTGGCAGCGCGCGGCTTTCCGGGACCTCGGCGTACGCGCCCTGCTCGAGAAGATGAACGGTAATGCGGCCGCGTCGCCAAAACCAGACCTCGGGCACACCCAGTGCTGCGTAGATGTCGAGCTTTCTGAGTCCTCCCGCGGTCCACACCACCTCGATGGCGAGGTCGGGACGCTGTGGTTCGGCCACTGCGCCGAACACGTAGCACTCGTCCGGCTCGAGCCCTCGTTGCGTGCGTTCGTCTTCCAGCGTCCACGACCCATACGGGGAAAACTCGACTCCCCTCACTTCACACCAGACAGCAACCAGAAGACCGATGCGTGACTTGATCGACTCGTGCGGCCGAGATGGCGTCATGATTTCGAGCTCCCCTCCCAGAAATGCGAAACGCGGCACACCTGCGTCACCTCTCGCTTCGAGCATCCGCTGATAGTCGTGCCAATTGAGCCCCCGGAGCACGACGATCTTGTCTTCGAGGGGAGTGTCGTCGTGATCGCTCAGCTGCTCGGCGAGCATGACCCGAAGTCTACACTGCTTCGCCCCCCTTGTCCGGGGGGTATGTCCTTGCTGCTGGTGCTGCAGAATGGTGACCCGCGTGACGTTCGGTGCAGTGACGAAAGACCTGCACGCTACCTAACCGAGCGCGAGCTGCTTTCGGCTAGGGAAACCAACATCCGCAGCGCTTCGAGTACGCGCTCGTCGCTGCCGAAGTGTTGCCAAAGGTCCTTGTCGAGGAAGACAGCTTGCTTGAAGTCGCCACGCAGCGCGGCGAGCTTGTTCGGACGGATCGCTCGAGAGATGATATATTGGCGGGCTCACCTATGGCAACGAGGCCGAAAGCTCCGTGATCGGCGCTGCCGCCGTGGATCAGCTCGTCACGGAGATTCGCGCCGCGATCCGTCGCCGTCCCGCGCACGAGGCCCGTCTGGCTGGGACATTACGCGCCGTTGCTGGCCACTCGCCGGAGCTGCTGCGCGAGCTGATCGTGGCCGTGGAGACCGTCGCACGCCGCGGCTCGTTCGAACGCCCGCTTTATGGGGCTGCCGTGCGCTCGCTCAGCGAGCAAGGCGACAGTAGTCTCACGCCCCTACTCATAAAGATTCTGGCGAGCGAAGAAGCGGGCGGCCTTCCCACGCTGGCTGCCGCATGTTTCACCAAGGAGGCGTCGCTCAGTGCTCCGCTCTCGAAGGCCGCCATGAGCCGGCATCCGGTGCTCGCCTTCGCGGCCGAGGTTGCTCGGCTTTCGCGCCATGAGTCGCAAGGATCCCTCATCGCTGCGCTCGCTCCCAAGATCAAGGAGTCGCATCGCATCGCGCTGTGCAGCGAGCTGTTCTTTACGTTGCTATCGCGCGAGCCTCTTCCGGTCGCGGTGGCTCCGGCGCTCGCTGTCTTGCGCGATGCGGAACGCCATCTGGGGCGGTGGCTATTGCTTGGCGAGCTGGCCAGCCGCGCTGGCGATCCCCAACCACTTCAGGAGGCTCGGCAGCGCGCCCACGACGGGCCCCAGAGCGCGCGCGCGGCCTGGTCGCTCGTGGCCTGGGCGCTGGATCCCGAGGGCGGGCAACCGACCGCACGACCTACCGCTGAAGTGATCGCGCGGCTCAGTGATCGGCCGAGCGCGGAGCGCGACGTGACCTTTCTGTTTCGCATGGCGAGCGCCAGAGTGCCGAGCGCCAAGCCCATGCTCGAGGGCATGACTCGGGGCAGCGCGCTCAGCGACGACGTATCGGTGCGGGCGGCGCTGCACCTGGGTCGCGATTACGGTCAAGATGTGCAGGTGCGCGCGCTCGAGCGGAGCAGCAGGACACCGCGCAAGGACTCGATGCGCGGTCTGGCAGCCGCAGCTCTCTACGATTGCGGTGAGCACGGCCAGGCATTGCGCGTGGCATCGGAGCTGGAGGGCAGTCGGCAGCTGCCGGCCATCGGCTGGACCTCTCTCGTGCGCGCGACGGCGGCTGGTGCGCGCGACGGCGCGGTGGTCTCGGAGGCGAACTTCCGGCGCGTTCAGCAGGGGTGTTGCGAATGAGACCGCGCTCGAGATGGTTGGCGCTGACGCTCCCGATCGCTCTCGGCCTGGCCGGTGCCGCTCAGGCGGACGCCGGCGTCCCGGTGATCTCGCTGCTCGTGGCCACCAGCGCGGACGCCGGCGACGTGACCTGGCTCGCCGAAAAGCGCGGCCCTTTCGTGGCACCCGCGCCCGTGCGGGGGCTCGACTTCGTCGCTGCGGGCGGCGGCGCAACCCAGTTTGCGCCGGCCGTGGTCGGACGGGAATATCCGCGGCTCGGCTTCGTCGCGCAGAGCCCCGGGCACTTCGAGGTGCAGCTCGCGCGCGCGCTGCTCAGCCTCGACGCCGTAGAGGTGCGCGCGCTCGACTACCGCGGCAGAAGCGTCAACCCCAAGACCTCCCACGCTTCGCTCTCGCGCACGCTGCCGGCTGAGCTCGGAGCCATCCCGGGCGAAGATCAGGACGCGCTCAGCTTCGTGCTTTTGGCCCCATCGGGCGTCGATCTCGATGCGCTCGAAGTGCTCACGCGGGGCGCGACCGGCCTGCCACTCGATGTGCTGCCCCGGTTGATGGCGCTGCCGGCGGCGTGTCCCGAGGGTACCGCGCCGGAGCTAGTGTGTCGCCAGACCCCCGCGATTCGTGCCGTGGGGGACGCGCTCGATCGCAGCCATCCAGCGGCCCAAAAGCGCACGATTGTCGCTCAGGTGGGCGGTTCGCTGCGGCTCTCGAACGCGGGCCGCAAGCTCGTGGAGCTCGCGGTGGGTGGACCGCGTGAGACTCGGCTGGGACCGCTCGAGCGGCTGCGGGTCAGGCTGCGCACGCTGGTGCTGCGGGCGCAGGCCGGCGGACCTCCGGCGGTCGGTGGCGACGCGGCTGGCGCCAAACGGGTGATGGAGCAAGAGCTCGAGACGGCCGCTGCGCTCTGGGGTCAGTGCGGCATCGAGCTGGGAGCGGCGGGGGAGCGGTCGATTCAAGTCGTCGAGCCGCCTTCGGCTCGTCTGGTCGCGCTGGGTTGCGGCTTCGCTCAGGTTGCCTCGGGCGGTAGTATCGAGCTGCGCAGCGGTCAGAAGCTGGTCCGTCTCGTTACGCGCCCGGGCGAGACTCCGGTTGCGGTCGGGCAAAGGCTTTCGGAGGCGCTCGAGCGAGCGCGCTTCACGGTGAGCGTCTTCGAGAATCAGCGCACGGCCAATAGTCAGCTAAAAACCGTGGATTTGCTGCTCGGATGGAGTGGCGGAAAGGCCGAAGAGGTGTCGGTCACTTCGACCGATCCCACCTTGAGTGTTTGCCTCGGCGAGGTGGAGCTGAGTGACGGCCTCAAGCATTTTGGTGAGGGGGACGCGTTTTCGGGCACGCTCGAGGAGCGTACGCTGCTGCGTGCCTTCGACGATGGGGACCCCCGCACGGTCGAGATTGTGGTCGTGCCGAGCTTTGCGCGTTCCGAACGCATTGGTGAGTCGTTCATTTCCAGCCCGGGATCGAGTCTGTCGAGCACCGTGATCATCGACCGGGCCGCCATCCGCGCAGGGGCTCGCTCGTTTGCGCTGGCGCACGAGCTCGGGCACGTGCTGCTGGCCATGCCGGGACACCCTGACGACTTCGGCGTTGACCAACCCTTCTCGTTGATGGACTCCGACGTCGCCGATGCCACCATCTTCGGCCCCCGCCGCCTCTCCATCGCCGACTGCGAACGCGCCGTCACCCAATCCGGCCCAGAAAGTTTCGTGCCCCTCTTACAGCGCGTCCCCCTCCGGTCCCCAAGCGCCCCGTCTGCTGTCAAAAAGTGAGCTCGCGCACAGCGCGAGCCAGAATAATCCTACCCGACCTTGGCAAGACCAGATCACGATCCGCGATCGAGAGGAGGCCCGGGACAAACTCGGCGGGGCCGGGCGCCTACCGCGTATCAGGTCACGATAGCCGCAGGGCGCAATACGCGAAGTGCGGAGGAGACAAAAGAACCCGCCTAGTGCGGAGGAGAACAAAAAACCTAAAGCGGAACGATGAATGATAGCTCGGTGCCGCCGGCGTAGGCGTAGCCCACGCGGTAGTCGAAGCCGTCGACGATGAGTCCCACCGGTTGGTTCGCGACGACCCGGTGCACGCCGTCATTCTGAAAGCCGGCAGACAGGCCTTCCGGGAGCGGCTTACTCTGATCAATCTTCGGAAAGCTGAGCTGGCAGGTGTACACGACGAGCGCTGGTGGCTCGCCGCGATCCTCGTCCGTCAGGCCGTCGGCCGCCGCCGTCTCGCAGCTCGGAATGTCGCTCACCTGCAGGCCATCGAGCGCCACGGAGGTTTCGGTCGTCGCAATGATGCGCACGAAGTCGAAGCTGTACTTGTCTGGCGTCAGAAACACATAGCTGTCCCGGAACTGCTCGATGGGCGGCACGATCACCAGGCTGGGATCTCCCCCGGGCAAACCGTTTGGTACGTTGTCTTCCTCGATCGGGGAGATGGGCAGGTTGGCGTCCTGTTGGCTCGGTGAAATGCTGGCGAACCCGATTGGATTATCGCTGTCTAGTAGAAAATGATGGGTGCTCGAGAAGTCGGCATGGTCACCGAGACCGCTGAGCGTGAGCTCAGCGTACTGACCCTCGAGCGTGGTGCGGATCTTCGCCCCCGCCTCAGTGGTCGCGATCACGCGAAAATACTCGGTCTGCGCCGCGACGCCCACGGCCGCGCCCGCGGCCAGCACCGCGCGCGCGCGGTTCGGCGACACCGTGCCGACGAAGCGCCGGCCCGCCGTGCGCACATGGTCGAGCTGCTCTTCGAGATGATCCGCGCAGCAGCGGCGGTCACGCAGCGTTTCGAAGAAGGGCGCGTCGCTCGCCTCGTTGCCGGTGAAGGCCACGACGGGGCCGTCTGCCCACACGATGCTGCCGGTGAAGTCGGCATTGAAATCGTCAGTCTCCAGGTTGGCGACGTCGAACGGATTCAGCGTCAGGGTCAGCTCGCCGCCTGACTCGGTAGCCGGAATGTCACCGCTGCCCAGGATGAACGTAGTGGTTTTGACTCGCACGCGCGTGCTCGGGCGCGTGCCGACCAGCGTCAGAAATGCCCGAGCATCGTTGCCATTGAGGTTGGTGTCGGGGTCGCTGGTGCTGGCGATGGTCTGGGGCCAGCCGAGCACCGCGTACATCAGCCCTTCATCGCTGCTGCCAGGGTCGAGCGCCTCGACTGGCTTGAGTAGCGAAGCGCCGTTCGAGCGTACGTTCACGTTTTCGAGCGGATTGAATTGATACGCGACGATCGGGTAGGACGATTTGACGCGATAAGCGTGCCGCGTCAGCGCCGTGTGGGTGCCGGTGCCGAACGTCCCGTCGGTGGAGCCGTCCACCTCGCGTGGCCCGAGCTTGAAGACGCGCAGATTGAACGGCGGGATCAGCGCGCGCGCCACTTCGGCCAGCTGCGGCTCCTGGCCTGGCTGCGAGTCGTCTTGATGAATGACGACTTCGGTGGTCACGTCCGGATCCGGATTCGCGAGCACCACCGCAAACTGCTGTGCGGCGGCACTGCGCGTGTCGTCGTCGCCCATGTTGTCCAGATCCACCGGCCAATATTCACAACCGACGTTGCTGCGACGGCGGCGCGCCTCGTCGCACGGGTTCAGGCACTTGCCGGCGCGACAGGCTTGCAGCTTCTCGGCGTCGCAAGTCTCCGAAAAGATCTGCTGCTGACCGGCTTCGTCGCAGACGTAGGCGTCGAGCCCGTCACACGTGCCGCTGCGTGGCAAGCACGGCGTGCAGCGGAAACCGTCGGGATTACAGACCTGGTCACTACTCGCGCATTCCTCTTCAGTTTGAAAGATCGGTCCGCCCAGCGCGCTGATACAGCGCTGGATGCGCGTGCCGAAGCAACGCTGCTGCCCCAGCTCGCATTGAGGCGGTGGGGGCTCTGCGGCGTCGAGCCAGCGATCGGCGCGGTCGTAGCCGCAAGCGCCGAGCGCGGCTGCAATACCGCCGAGCAGCGTCAGGGTGCGCAGTCGAAGGCGCCGCCATGAGCGGGCCGAGCCCAGTGAACGTTCTTTCGAGGTCAACTCAGTGCTGCGTCAGAAAGTAGTCGGTGGCGTGGGCGTTCCAGCCGCGGTCGGTCAGCTGGCGATAGCGCAGACTGCCGTAGTCGAAGGCGTCGATGCGCGCCAGCGACACCTGGATCACCACCGACCCAATCGGCAAGGCCGCTGCCGGATCCAGCGCGCCCAAGTCGGGCAGCTCGAGCTCGCGGCGCGGCCCCTTGGCCACCACCGTCCAGTTGTAGAGCCCTTGACCCGCCTTGATCTTGATCACCGTGAGATCGACGCGCTCGCCGCCAGGCGACGGCTCGAGCGTCAGCGAGCTCATGTCCCACTTCGTGCTTTTGGCCGGAGACACCAGGATCGGGAGCGGCACGAACCCGCCCAAATCCAGAGGCTGAGCGGTGCTGGTGGTCGAGAAGGAGCCGATCACCGAAAGCGGTGGCGCGCCGCCAGCGCCCGTCACCGCGCGCGCTCCGAGGACGTACTTGGTGCCAGCCAGGGTGCCGACCAGCGGCGGCACGCCCACGAACGAGAAGGAGCTTGCGCCGGGCAGCGGTTTCTCCGAAATGCCGCTGGGTATCAGCGCGAAGCCCTGGTCCTCGATCTGAATGGCCACCGAGGCGCGCACTCGATCCGGCCCGCGCGCGGCGGCTTCGGGAGGATCCAGATTGAGGGTCAGCGCGTGATCCAGGGGTACGTCGATCTGGATGAACACATCGTCCGAAGTTTTGCCCGGTTTGACGGCGACGCCCCGCAAAAGTCCCATCGCATACGCGGTGAACTGGGGCGGGCTCTTGCTGCGATCCTCCAGGCCGGCCAGCGCGTAGAGCGTGAAGTTTCCGGGCGAAGTGAGCTGGTAAAAGCCATAGCCCCGCGAACCCTCGGCATCCGGAGTGATGGCGTCGGTGGGTGAAGGCAGGCGCAGGGCTTCGTCCGCGCGATCATTGAGACGCAGCACGTAGGCAACCTTCTTTTCCTGCTCGGTCACCGGCGCCGGAACGTTGGTCCAGCCGCGACGCTTGAATTCGCCGTCCGGCTCCCAGACCACTTCACCCGTCACGCTCGAGCCGAGACCGGGCGTGCCGCCTGGGGGCGGCTCGCCGAAATCCCCGCAATCGGGAGAAAGCACCGGCTCGAGGTAAGCGGTGATGTGATCGACCGGCACGTCGAAGAACGTGATGGGCTGCAGGCAGCGCGCCGCGATGGTGACCGTGGCTTTGTCGCCGAAGTCGCCGGCGAACGTGACCACGCCGTTCTTGTCGGTGCGCTTGACCTGACCGGCCTCGACGCTTTCACCCACCAGCACGCTGACGCCTGGTAGCGCAGCGCCCTCGTAGACGTCGAGGGCTAGCACCGTGAGCTGACCGGCCAGCGGCTGTCCGGACAGACCTCCGCGAAATCCGTTATCGCTGTTGCCGTAGAGGAAGCCGTCGAGCACGTCCTGTCGCTCGTCATCGGCCGTGATCACACTCAAAACCTTGGCGCCGGCTTCGCCCGGAGGCGTGGTGCAGGTCAGCTCGGTCGGGCTGATGACGTCGACGCCCCCACACGGGTTGCGATCGATCTCGACCACCGTATCTGCATTCCAGTTGGTGCTCTCGCCGTGAAGGGTGATCACGGTGCCGCCCGACGTCGCTCCGCTCGACGGTTTGGCGTAGAAGGGGTCGTAGGTGTAGCCGCCGGTCAGGACCGCGCTGGTCGATTCGGCCGTGCCGTTCTGCACCCGGATGTCGACTGCGCCGGCCGCGCCTGGCGGCGTCACGACCTGCACGCGCTGCGGATCGACCGGTGTGACGCTGCCCTTCGGCACCTCGACGTCTCCGAACCAGACGCGCGCGTTGCTTTCGAAGCCGTTGCCGCGGATCATCACCAGCGTGTCGCCGACGTGCGGACCATGCGGCGGATCGATGCCCAGCACCGCGTGCGGCGCGAGCTCCAGCGCGTCCGGCGAGACGTCCGGCATGGATCCGTCGAGCATGATCGGACCGGGGGCGCCCGCGTCGTCGTCGGTCAGGCGCACGTACGGCTTGTCGCGGCGCGCCAGGCAGCTCGCGAAGAAGATGCCTCCGAGAAGTCCTACCCAAGCGAGCGCTGGCAAGCGGCGACGCATCCAAGCCCAAGGCTACGAGCGTGCTCGGGCCCGGGCAAACGCGTTTCGCTCACCCTGCCAAAATCGCGCCGCCACGCACTTTGACCTCGTGCGCGGTCAGGCCTAGCGCCGCCAGAAGCTGCAAAGCGACGGCCTTGCGGGGGCTGGTGTCCGACGAGGGACCGACGCACGCCGGGCAGCCCGCGGCACACTGACAAGACCGAATCAGCCTGCCCGCGGCCCAGCACAGCTCCCGCCCGCGCTCGTAGATGCGCTCCGCCAGGCCCACTCCGCCCGGTAGTGCGTCGAAAAGAAACACGGTGGGGTCGAACTGGCCGGTGCGCCCCGCGTGTGGGTCGCGGCCTGGTGCGATCGCCGGCGCGCCGGCCTGCCCCTCCTGACCGCCGTCGCCGAGCGTTTGCCCGATATCGCGCGGATCACACATCAACAGCAAGGTCGACACCGTCTCGAGCGCGCTGCCCAGACCGCGCAAGCCGTCGATCAGCGTGGCGCGCGGGTGCGGTAGCGTGGCCAGCACCGCTTCGGGCACGGTAAGCCAGAAGCTCGTGGTGTGCATCTGCAGCTCCGGCAGGTGCACGTCCCCGTAGCCCGCGTTCTCGTGGGTGAAGAACTTGATTTTCTTGTAGCCGGTGACCTTCTCGATCACCTTCACGTCGCCGAAGCCGGTGACGGCGTGGCCGATGCGGCCAGCGTCACGCGCCTCGATCACGCTGACCGTGCGGTAGGTGAGGGCGGTGGTGAAGTAGTCGGGCTCGACCTTGCGCACGAAGGCCTTGTGATTGTCGTAGTCGAGCCGCTCGACCTGATACCACGTACCTCAGCCCCTGAAATAGCGTGGCCCAGCGCGCGTGATTCGGAAGGATCCCGGCGTGCAGCATGTCCGGGTTGGTGAGCACGATGCGGCCGCGCTCGCGCACTGCGCGGCGCGCGTCGCCCGGCGTGTCGCCGTCGAACACCATCGCGCTCGAGCCGAGCCCCGCATCGCCCATCAGCTCGCGCAAGTTATGCTCCTGATCGCGCGACAGCGCTTTGGTCGGGTACACGAACAAGGCGGTCGCGGCCGTATCCTCGGTGAGCGCCGCGAGCACGGGCAGGTGGAAGCACAGGCTCTTACCGCTCGCGGTCGGGGTGGCGATCACCACGTGTCTCCCGGCCCGAGCCGTGTTCACCGCCTGTGCTTGATGCGAGTAGAGCGACGCGATGCCGCGGCGGGTGAGGGCGTCGCGCAGCGCCGGCGGCAACGTCGACGGCACCTCGCCGTACTCGGCCGTCGCAGCGGGCAAGCTGCGTTCGGCGGCGAAGCAGCGCTTGACGGTGCCGCTTGCCTGCCACTGCTCGAGGACCGCGCGGACGCCGGAGGGGGAGGACCAGGGCGGCTTGGGCATCGGGCCGAAGACTAAACGAATGTTCCGTAGTCTGCAATCCGGCCGCCCGGCCTTCGAGTCGTTCCGGAGTCGACAGCGGGTCGTAACGATCTCGGCGCGGTGGCCCGCTGGAACTGTGCGCGAGCCTTTTCAGCTCCGCAGGGTACACCCCTACTGCGCGCTGGATATTGGCTAATATTGGCTAATAATCGAGAGGGAAGGGCCGAAAAAATCGGGTTATCTGGGCTCGAGTGCTCTCCTTCCCAACCTTGCGTGCGGCAACGGGCCCTCTCGAATCAGCGTGAATCATGGGGTGGCGCGGATACTTATTAGCTAATATTAGCTGATAAGTGTGCATTGAGGGGAGCGTCGTTCGAAGCGCCGGCCAAAGCTAGCGGCGGCATTGAAGTAACGATCATGAGCTGCCCCCGACCGCTGGTTGCCGCCGTCGAGGAATACCAGGCTTTGCTCGCAGGTTGCTGGCCGGTGGACGAGCAACCTGCTGGCCCTTTTCAGCGACCTGTCGTAGACGGCGCTCTGGTTTCCCGCATGACCGACCCGCACGACGGCGTGCCGAAGGCTGCGGCCCCGGAGCCCGCCGCCTTCCCGGTGAGCACCGAGCCTGCGGCAGCATCCGTACCGAGCCCAGCCACGGCGCCTCCGTCGCGGCCAACTTTCATGTTCTTCGGTGGGGTCGCGGCGGTGTCGCTGGTCCTCGACGTGGCCACCAAAGCCTGGGCCGAGATCACGCTGTCCCCCCGCGCGCTCGGCCCGAGCCCCTCGATGGAGCTCATCAAGGACCACCTGGCGTTCACGCTCGCCTACAACAAAGGCGGCGCGTGGGGCATCCTGCAAGAACAGCCCGAGTACGTGAGGCGGCCGTTTTTCCTGCTGGTCAGCCTGCTGGCGATCGCCTTCATCATCAACCTGTACGGACGCCTGACTGCAGGCCAGCGCGCGCTCAAGTGGGGCTTGCCGCTCGTGCTGGGCGGCGCGCTCGGCAACCTGGCCGATCGCATGGTGCGCTCCAACGTGATCGATTTCATCGACTACCAGGCCAAGTGGATCGAGTCGATGAATCGAGTCATCGGCAAGGTCCAGAAGGGCTGGGCCATCACCGACCACTGGCCCACGTTCAACGTGGCAGACATCGCGATCTGCGTCGGCGTCGGCCTGATGGCGGTCGATATGTTCACTTCCCGGCGTGGCGCCACGGCGTCGCTGCCGCCTGGCCCCGGAGCTGCTGCGGCCCCCGCCAGCAGCGGTGCCGTCGCGCTGCCGGAGCCCGCTGCGGCTCCGCCTGCAGCTCCCGAGCCCACTCCGCCCTTGAAGCCCGACGCATAAAGCTCGAGAGTTCGAGCCATGCAGAGCCGCCTGTTCACGCTCGACTTCTCCGCGTTCGGGGGCGACTACACGATCCCGGCGCCGAGCTATTTCGTGCTGCTGCTGATCGGTTTTCTGTTCGCGACCGTCATGGGTTGTCTGTGGGCGCGGCGCGTGGGACAGGATCCCGACGTCATCGTCGACTTGGGCCTGGCGATGCTCTTGGCGGGTATCGCCGGCGGACGGCTCTTGCACGTCTTGGCGGACGGTTACTTCTGGGACTACGTGCACCTTTGCACCGACCCCAGCAAGGTCGAGTGGCAGGTGACGCGCAGCGAGTGCGTGTCGACTTACGACGGTATCTGGAACGCGGTGCAGGGCGTGTGCCGCCCGAAGAAAACCGACTGCCTGGCGTGGGCGAAGTTCTACGGTGGCGGCTTCGCCTACTACGGCGGTTTCATTGGCGCCTCGACTGCGGCGTGGTTCCTGCTCAAGGCCGATCGCTTTCCGTTTTGGAAGGGCGCCGACATGGCTGGCATGGTCGTGCCGATAGGGCTGACTTTCGGCCGCATGGGCTGCACGCTGGCCGGTTGCTGCTTTGGCAAGCTCTGGCCCTCGACCTGGGCGCTTTCGTTCCCCGGAAGTAGCCCGGCGAGCGAGGCGCAGTGGAAGGACAAGCTACTGCCATCGCCGACGGAGGCTTCGCTGCCGGTACATCCCACGCAGCTCTACGAGTCCGTCACTGCGCTCGCGATCGCGGCTTTCCTGATCCTCTACCTGCATGGGCGCAAGCGCTACGACGGGCAGATCTTCCTGGCGTTCATGGCGCTCTATGCGGCGGCTCGCTTCGTCATCGAGTTCTTCCGCGACGATGATCGCGGGGCGCTGTTGGGGCTCAGCACCTCGCAGCTGATTGGAGTCATCCTGATCGGCCTGACCGGCTACCTCCACAGCCGGCTCAGCAAGCCGGCTCCGGCCGCAGCTGCGCCGGCGGCTCCCAGCGCCGCGGCCTAGATCCTCTGAAAGCGGGCCACCTGTCCCTGAATTGGCATCGCTCGAGGCATTGACCTACCCTGGAGGGCATGCGGCTTTCGGTTCCTGGTCTCGCCCTCGGCCTCACTCTGGCCTGCGGCAACAAAGTGGACCATCCGGCAGGCCTGCCCGACTGCGATCGGAGCACCATGGACTGTGGTGGCTACAGGCCGCCCAGCGCGGGCGACCCCGGCCTCCCGGGTACGGGGGGCAGCGGCGGCAGCTCGTCCCAACCCGAAGGCGCGACCTTCCAGGGCGACGTCCTGGTCTTCACCAACGACTTCTTCGAAGAAGGCATCCCATACGCCAAAGCCGCGGAGATCTCGGCGACTGGCGAGTCCGGCGCGAGGGTCGCGGCCCCCTACGACGGCACGTCGTTCGAGCTCGAGAACGTCCTCAAGGACGCCACCAACTGGTTCATGGTCGAGCCCGAGGCGAGCTCCGGCATGCTGCCCACGATCACGCCGATCGACACGCGCGTCGTGAAGGCCGAGGGCATCTCGCTCGGGCTGGCCAGCGAGGCCATCGTCGATGGCCTGTTCGCGCTGGTCGGCTCTGAGCGATCGCAGGAAAGAGCGCAGATCGTGGTTCGAGTCGTCGACGAGGAAGGGCGATCCATCGCGGGCGTGGTGGGCGGCCTCACCGCTGAGATCGTCGCCTACCGCGAGGCGGGCAGCTGGATTATCGGCGACGTGGAGACCGACGACAGCGGCATGATTTTCTTCGGCAATGTGCCGGCCGAGCAGGCGCTTGGCCTGGAGAGCATCCCGCTCAGCGGTTCGGTCGGTGTGCGCGTCGAGGCCCTCAGTCGAGCGGGAGCCATCACCATCGTGACCGCGGTCGCCAGCCCTCCGTGAGGGGCCTGGTCGCGGCTGACGGCACCTGCTAGAGCCGGCGCCGATGGCGCAGATCATCGACGGCAAGGCGGTCGCGCAGAAGGTGCGCGATGAGGTGAAGGCGGGAGTGACGGCGTTTGCTGCCGAGCACGGCCGCGCGCCGGGGCTGCACGTGGTGCTGGTGGGTGACGACGCGGCTTCCGCGGTCTACGTCGGCAGCAAGGAAAAGGCCGCGGCTGAAGTCGGAATGGCCGGCAAAGTGTACCGGCTGCCAGCCAGCACCAGCGAAATGGAGCTGCTCGAGCGCATCGTAGATCTGAACCGTGACCCCGCGGTCGACGGCATTCTGGTGCAGTTTCCGGTGCCGAAGCAGATCAGCCAGACGCGCGTGATCGAGACCATCGCGCCCGAAAAAGACGTGGACGGCCTGCACCCGATGAACGTGGGTGCGCTCTGGGCGGGGGCGCCGGTGCTGGTCTCCTGTACGCCCGCCGGCTGCATGCGCCTGCTGCGTGAAGCGGGCCTGAAGCTCGCGGGCGCCCACGCGGTGGTGGTCGGCCGCAGCAACCTCGTGGGTAAACCGGTGGCCGCGCTGCTGCTCGCTGAGCACGCCACCGTGACGCTCGCGCACTCTAAAACCCGAGATCTGGGCGCTGTTTGTCGACAGGCTGACGTCCTGGTGGCAGCGGTCGGACGTGAGGCCGTCATCAAGGGCGACTTCATCAAGCCGGGCGCGGCCGTTATCGACGTCGGCATGAATCGCAATGCGGCGGGCAAGCTGTGCGGAGACGTGGACTTCGCCGCGGCCGAGTCGGTTGCCGGCTTCATCACCAAGGTACCGGGCGGAGTGGGCCCGATGACCATCGCCTGCTTGCTGGAAAATACGCTAAGAGCCGCGCGAGCGCGCGAGACGCGCGCTCGCTGAGACCGAGCGCGCGTCTCACGGTAGAGGGCCCGCCCCGCCTGCTCGAATCGTGGCGGTCACACGGGTTCCGTGCTACACGATTCTCGTGGCCAATCTCACCATCGTGATCGACGACGAAATTCTAAAAAAGGCTCGGATTCGGGCCCTCGAGCAGGGGACGAGCGTCAACGCCATCCTCGCAGAGCGCTTGGTGGCATTTGTAAGCCAAGGCGCTGCCCAGGGTCGCATCGGTCGCGCGCTCGCGGCGCTGGCGGCGGCAAACCGCAAGAGCGGGAGCAGGACGCGAGTGAAGAGACGCGGTGGGCGCCGCTGGACCAGGGACGAGCTGCATGAGCGTTGATCGCGTCTTCATCGATACCAACGTGCTCACGTATGTGTTCGACGACTCCGAACCGGAAAAGCAGGCACGAGCGGAAGAGCTACTCGCGCGTGAGACGCGAGAAATCTTCGTAAGTACCCAGGTCCTGCAAGAGCTGTACGTATCGCTCACCAAGGGACGCGAGCCCATCACCTCCGCGGAAATCGCGGAGCGCGCCGTTCGCGAGGTGGCAGCTTACTCGATCATCCAAATCGACGCAGCGCTGGTGTTGTCGGCAATCGAGCTGTCCAGAGCGCAGCGGCTCTCGTTCTGGGACGCCTTGATAGTTCGCGCCGCTGCGGAGGGCGGCTGCGGCGTTCTCATTTCGGAGGACCTGAACGACGGCCAGATCGTCGATGGGGTTCAGGTCCAGAATCCATTTCGATAGGGGCGCGCCTCACGAGGTCGCTGAGCCGGCGCGCAGTCGCTCGACCAGCGCGTCGACTTGCGCCGACAACTCGGCGCGCGAGCCGTCGTTATCAATCACGTGATCGGCGCGCGCGCGTTTTTCGGCGAGCGGCAACTGGGCGGCGATGCGCGCCTGAGCTTCGTCGCGGCTCAGCCCGCCGCGCTCCAAGGTGCGCTCGAGCTGCGTGGCCTCACTCGCAGCGACCACGACCACGGGTCGCAGCGCCCGATCGAGCCCCACTTCGAACAGCAGCGGCACGTCGTAGCCGGCGAGCCGAACGCCGAGTACCTCGAGCGCCGCAAAGCGCTCCTGCGAGAGCCGGCGCACGATGGGATGGGTGATGCCGCTGAGCGTCTTTCGGGCCTCCGGGTCGGCAAAAACCAGGCCGCCCAGGCGCTTTCGATCGAGGCTCCCGTCCGGCGAAAGGACATCGGGGCCGAAGGCAGCAACGACCGCCGCCAGGCCGGGGGTGCCGGGCGCCAGCGCCTCGCGAGCCAGCTCGTCGGCGTCCACGACCGGCACGCCGCGCTCGCGCAGCAGCGCGGCCACGGTGCTCTTGCCCGAGCCAATGCCGCCGGTGAGGCCGAAGACGCGCAGCATGGGATCGAGCTTAGCAGAGGGGAAGGGCCGAAAGCGCCGTGTTCCTCGAGATCTGGCGGGTGGTGCCAAGCGGGGCGAGTCGACGGGGCTTTGCCGTGTTGTTCGGTCGGTGACGCGGGACCCTGAAAGTGCTAGAAATGAGAGCTTGAAGGTGGCCTTGCCTGCGTCGGTTGCCCGGCTTTTCTGGGATGTCGATCCCGACACCGTGGACCTCGCGGTCAACCGTGACTACGTCATCGAGCGCGTCATGTCGCGTGGTGGACGAGACGCCATGAGGTGGCTGCGCGAGACCTACTCTCGGGACGTGCTGGCTAGTTTCGTGGAGCGCAAAGGTGCCGGCCATCTCGCTCCACGCGAGCTTGCCTACTGGTCGCTCATCGCCGGAGCGAAGTCGCCGGCTCCGACGACAGGGCGCCCGCGCTGGATGGGGCCGTGACGCGCGGCCTCACAGACGAGCAGCAAGGCGCGCTTGCCGTCCTCGCTGCAGTCGTTGACTCGACTGCCTATTTGGCTGGCGGCGTCGCAGTGGCGGCTAGACTAGGACATCGGTTTTCCGTAGATCTCGATGTGTTTGTCCCTAGCGGCGCTCCCGAGCACCTGGCCGAAGCATTGGGCAGGCAGGCCGGCAAGATTAGAATCATCTCGCGAGCATCAGGCACCCTGTACGCCGAGGTGAACGACGTTCCCGTGTCGGTGATTCGCTACGCCTACCCCTTGCTGAAAAGCCCCGAACGTCTCCCGGGCTTCGCCCTTCCCCTTGCCTCGCCCGACGATCTGCTTTGCATGAAACTGGCCGCCATCGCTGGCCGCGGCGCGCGCCGCGACTTCTGGGACTTGCACGCGCTGTTATCGTCATTGAACAGCGGACTGAAGTCGGCGCTTGATCTGTACGTGCAGAAGTATCCGACTGAGGATCTCGGGCACGTGCTGAAGAGCCTCGTGTACTTCGTGGACGCCGAGCAAGAGCCACTGCCCAGCACGCTTTCCGCGTCGCATTGGGAGGAAATACGAGCCTACTTCCAGCGCGAGATTTTGGCGTTTCGCTGATGGGTCCGCTATTGGGCGGCCCGCTTGCACGAGGGCTGTCAACGACTACCGTGACGCCGCGGTTGCTGGGCAGGAGGCGGTCTACGGTTCGTGGTCCAAGGGAGCTGCGCGATCGTCTTGGCCCGCGGTCCGCACGCCGAGGCGGCCAGCCAGAAAAGCGGCGAGAGGGCGAGAGCGAGAAGGCTTGCCGCCCGGCCTGGTTTTCCGCAGGCTTGGCGGCGTGAAGTTGCCTGTCGCGCTCGGAGCCCTGGTCGTCACCTGCGCGATGAGCGCAGGCGGGGCGGCGGAGGCGAATGCGAAGCCGGCCGGCGCGCCCCAGCTCAGAGAGGTGTTTCGGTTTGGCGCTGGGTCCGGCTTGTTTGCGCGGCCGGGCGTCGGGCAGCACGGAGACGTGTACGTCGGCTCTGGCGATGGCTACGTGCATGCGCTCTGGCCGGACGGCAGCTACCGCTGGAGCTACACGGTCAAGGGCCGGGTGGTTGCGCCGCCCGTGGAAGAGCCTGCGACGCGGCGCGCCTTCGTGATCACGAGCGAGGCGCGGCTCTACGCGCTCGAGCCCGACGCTCGTTTGCGCTGGGTGTTCCCGCTCCCGGTCGCCCCGAAGAGCGAGATGACGCTCACCCCGAAAGGCATGCTGCTCTTCGTGGGGCAGGACGACCACCTGTATGGCGTCACTACCAGCGGCGCGCTGGCGTTGCGCCTGGCGTCGCCGGGTGCGCGCTCGGCGCCCGTGGTGCTGGGCGATGGCAAGGCCGCTCTAGTCCTCAACGACCAGCTCGCAACCCTGAAGGGTTATGGATTCGAGCGGACGCCATTGAGCGGGCCGCTGTCGGCGGCGCCGTGGCTGGATCTGGCAGCGGATCGAGCCGTTTTTGCCTGTGAAAGTGGCAAGGCGCGCGTCTTCGGTAGCGCCGGCGCGCTGCTCGATGTCTCGAGCGATTGCCTGGCGCCTCCGGTGCGCGGAGACGGCTTTTTTGCGGTGGCCGAGAGCAAGGGCGACGTGCGGCTGTTCTACGCCGCCGGCGGTACGGCCACGGTCTCGCTCGGGTCGTCACCGCTCAGGCCGCTTTGGGATGCCCCGCGCCGGCGCTTGATTCTGAGCTCTGTAGCGGGAGCGATCTCGGTCTTCGAAGTGCTGCCGGAGCCTGCACTCTAGTCATGGACTTCAAGCGCAAGCTCGCGTACCTGCCGACGCCGTCCACCCCTCCTGTCAACGTGCCGCTCCCGGCGCCGGCGCCAGGGCGCGCGGAGGTGATCGAGAAGCTGCGCGCCAAAATGGCCGAAATCCTCGAGCGTCCGGCGCTCGTGAGCCCGGCCGTCCGCGCCGCGGATCCGAGCCAGACCGCCCTGCCGTTCACGCGCCAGGAAACCTCCGAAGGCCCGCTCTATCGACGTCACGTGATTCTGGCGCCGTCACATCACGTGGGCCGCATGCCGGTTGATGCCGCCCGCAACAGCCGACCGGAGCTGCTCGCGCTCTTGGCCCTGGATCCCTCGCTCTCGGGCATCGAGCTCGGCGGTGCCCTATTCCTCGACACCGAGACCACCGGCCTGGGCGGCGCTGGCGCCATCGCGTTCTTGCTAGGCCTGGCCTGGTTCGATGAGCAGGCGCGCCTCAACGTCGAGCAG
>DATEDZ010000162.1:0-36083 GCA_035281385.1 Polyangiaceae bacterium | reverse complement strand
CGGTCGTCGAAGGCGGTCAGGTCACGACCATCGACGTCGCGGGCGGCATGGGTCAGGTCATGGACTACGGCCGGTACGTTCCAGGTGGGCGCCTGGAGATCCTGGACCTGCGCACGGGCAAGACCGAGAACATGCTGGAGGGCTACGCGGAATACGCGGCAGCTGACATTTCGAGCGTCGATCTCTCCTTCGACGCCACCAAGGTCCTGTTCACGATGAAGAAGGACGCGTCGGATCACTACCACGTGTACTGGGCGGGCCTGACGCGCGGCGACGACGGGAAGTACCCGATCACGCCGCTGACCCTCGGCCCATACGATGATCAGCAGGCGATCTGGGCGGCCGGTGACCGCATCGTGTTCACCACCAATCAGGCCTACACCGACATGGGCACGCGCGCCGACGAGTACAACCATTCGCGCGTCGTAACGCAGCTCGCCACCATCACACTGACCGGCGGGGATGCGGATCGCAAGCTCTGCTCGCAGAACCTGTCGCACACGGTGACGCTGCTGTCGATGGCCGACGGCCGCGTCGGCTTCTCGCGCTGGGAGCACCTCGAGAACGTCAACGACGTCAAGCTGATGGCCATGAACCCGGACTGCACGCAGATGATCGGGCTGAGCGGCCAGTTCGGTAAGCCAGGCAACTCGCTGGTGCAATTCACCGAGAGCCAGACTCCCTATGTGTTCTACGGCATCGTGACGGAGCGTGAGAACACGATCCAGGCCGGCGCGCTGGTCAAGCTCGACGCGCGCTGGGAGGGCGATCAGTCCCAACTCGACATGGAGAAGGGCACGGACGAGGCCTACACCATGCTGACGCCGCACGTGCCGACGGGTGAGGATGCTTCACCGGTCGGCCGCTACCGCTCGCCGGCGGTGCTGCCGGACGGCCGCCTGCTGGTGACCTGGGCTGACGGCCCCGTGAACTCGCTTAGCGAGCTGTCGCTCACCCCGCCGGACTACGGCATCTACATCTACGATCCAGAAAACCGCGAGAACGATCTGGTGATCAACCACGAGAATTCGTGGGAGCTCTACGCCAAGCCGGTCATGGTGCGGGAGACCCCCAAGAGCATCCCCTCACGTCAGGACACCGCGGACGCTAGCGCGCCGGCCCTGTTCGGCTCGATCGACGTCAAGCAGTCGTCGCTCTACAAGCGCCACCGAAACACGGTCAGCGGCGCGCAGTTCGCCGATAGCACTTCCCTTGACGAGGGCCTGAAGCACACGGTCAAGGTGCGCATCATCGAAGGCTTCTCGAGCGAGGCCGCCACCGAGACCATGTTTGGCCTGACCATGGCCGAAGGCGCGGCGCTGATCGGCGAGGCCAAGGTCGAAGCCGACGGCTCCTGGCTCGCCAACGTGCCGCCCTACATTCCGATGCACCTTCAGGCGGTGGACGAGTTCGAGCTCGCGATCCGCAACGAGACCACCTGGATTCAGGGCATGCCCGGTGAAGACCGTGTTTGCGGTGGCTGCCACGAGGACCGCACGCAACCGAGTTTGCCGGACGGCCAGGCCATCACCAACGCGCGCGGTCGCGGCCCGGAGGACTTCATGGTCCCGGTGCTGAATCGCACCGAGTACCCCTGGGCGGCGGCCAACGATCCGGCGAACCCGAATCAGATCCAGACGCTGTTCAACGCCAAGTGCATCTCTTGTCACAACGAGACCCTCAATGGCAGCGGCCCGCAGGAGTTCTACACGGTGTCGGCCATGAACGAGACGACCGGTGAGATGGACGGCCCCTACGAAATTCCGCGCCTGGACCTGACGGACCGGGCGATCACCGTCACCTACGATCGCGAGACCCGCGCCTGGCCCGCGTCGTACGTGTCGATCTTTTACCCGGCGGCGCTGGAGATGGAGATGGGCATGGGCGCCGAGGTCACCGGGACGGTGCCGCCCAAGTGGGGCGTGCCGAGCGACGCTCGGCACAGCGCTCTGATCGAGAAGCTGAACATCACCGGCTCGATCCACACCGACACCTACGCCTGGACCCTGGGCGAGGCGTTCTCGCTGGGTGACATCGCCGGCGGGACGCGTACCGACCATGCCACCGAGCACGGCATGACACGCGACGAGGTGACGATGCTGATCCGCACCATCGACATGGGCGGTCAATACTACGCGCGCCAAAACACCGGCTTCAAGCCCTTCAACAACGACCCGGTTGCGGGGAACGCGTACTGAGGAGCTGAGGACAAGACCATGATCAAGCTATCTAGCCTTTTCAAGTCCAGCGTCGCTCTCGGCGTCTTGCTGCTGGCCTCCGGCGCCAGCGCGGGTGAGCCGAACGTCACGACGGGTCGTGCCCAGGTCTACAAGCAGCTCGACGCCAAGTCGCTCGAGGCCGTCAGCACGCCCAAGGAGATCAAGGGCCTGCTGGCTCCCAACGTTGCGCCCACCCGCATCTGGAAGGTGCTGGAGCACGGCGAGAAGCTCGAATGCCTGGCCTGCGTGCCGGTGGTTTCGAAGCTGCTTTACAACAGCAACGCCAAGACGCGCGAGATCAGCGCCTGGTGGCTCAGGCGCCGCATCTTCGGCGTGTTCGGGCCGGGTCAGGTCTATCAGCAGACCTTGGAGACGCTGGCCAATCCCGAGGCGAACGAGTCGAAGCGTGTCTACGCGGCCAACGCGCTCGGTGAGTTCCTGTCGCCCGGCGGCGTGCCGGCCCTGTCCAAGGCTATCAGCAGCGATACGTCGGCCCTGGTGCGTGTCGCGGCCGTGGCCGGTCTCGAGCGCCTGAATTCGTCAGGTGCGAGTGGGGAGCTGACCCTGGCGCTCGGCGATGGCGACGAGCAGGTGCGGCTCGCGGCGCTGCATGCCACGACGCGCATCAACTCTTTCCAGGACGTCGGGGCGGTCGTCGCTCTGATCAGCGACCCGTCGAGCCTGGTGCGTCGCCGAGCCGCTGAATCACTCGGCGTGATGAAGGCGGAGGACGCGGTGATGGGCTTGATCGCTCTGACCTCGGCCGACCAGGAGTCCGACGCGGGCGTTCGCGCTGCAGCGGTTTGGGCCTTGGGCCAGATCGGCAGCGGGGAGGCTCGGGATGCCATCCTCGCGGCCCGGGACGACAGCGATCCATCCGTGCGCAGCGCCGCGACCATCGCGGGCCGCATGCTGCGCCTCTGATACGGATCGGACTACGCGCGGCAGCTGGCCATGCGGCCTGCCGCGCGTGGTAGTAGGATGACTTCAGGACATGGTCTCGCTTCCGTGGCGTTTGTTGGCCCTGGCGACGGTGCCGGCGCTGATCCTGCTTGCGAGCTGTGAGCGCAAGGAGAAGCCGGTCCAAACCAACTTCTACCAGCGTCGCATCGGCCCGATCCTGAAGCAGTCGTGCGTGGACGGACCAGCCAAGGCTGGTTGCCACGTGCGCGCGGACGACAAGGGCAATGCGCTCGGTAACCTCAGCCTGCAGAGCTACGACGATGTCGTCCAGCGCCGCGACCTTTTAGTCAACTACGGGCCTTACGGCATGCCCGGCATGCTCGTGAAGGTGGTGCCGACGTTCAAGCTCGCGCTGACTTCGTGGAAGAGCAGCGAGCCTCTGATCATCGACACCAACATCGCGCACGTCGGCGGCTCGCTGATCGACATCACGTCGACCTCCTTCACCCAACTGCAGACCTGGATGGAGAACGGCGCGTCCGAGAACAACGCACGCCAGATGGACAAGGAGTACGAGCAGGCAGCCTTCTGCTCCACCGCGCTGGGCAGCGACCCGCTGTTCGACCCGGGCATGGACCCGACCGCGCCGGACTTTGCGACCTTCAAGGACCGCGTAAGCCCCGTGCTGGGGCGAAACTGTGCGGCCTCGAATTGCCACGGCTCCCCCGCCAATTCTCTGCACCTGACCTGCGGAGACACCGCGCAGCAGGTGCGCTGGAACTACTTCGCGACGCAGGACTACGTTTCGGCCGAGCCGCCGCTGAGCGAGATCGTGCGGCGTCCGCTGGCCGCGTCGGCCGGCGGCACATACCACGAAGGTGGAGTCATCTTCAGCAGCACGTCCGACAGCGAGTATCGGGCGCTGCTCGACTGGGCCACCGAGAAGAGTGGCCCGACCAACGTGCTCGACACTACGGGATTCAACTTTTTCGCGGACCGCGTGCAGCCGATGTTGGTGCGCCGCGGCTGCATGATGCTGGGCTGCCACTCGTCGTCGATGTTCCACGACTACCGCCTGCGCGGCGGCAGCGGTGGGCACTTCGGTTTGCCGGCGACGCGCAAGAACTACGAGCTTACGCTGGAGCAATTGGCGCTGGAGAGTCCGGATCCGGAAGCCAGCCGATTGCTGCGCAAGAACCTGATTCCGGCGCCCGACGGTCCCGGCATCCTACACCGCGGCGGTCCTTTGCTCGCGGAGCACCCGGAGACGTGCGATCCCATGGCCTCCGCGATGGGGCCGCTGGATGAGCAGAGCGAGTACTGCGTAATCCGGACCTGGATCGAGATGGAGCGCGTGGCGCGCCTGCCCACCGCGGCCCTGACCGGCATCGTCTTCGTGCGGCGCGGCCCGGCGCCGCTGCCCGACACACCCCAGGATTTCGGGACCTTCGCGGCTGGCGCAGACGTGATTCGTGCCAGCGCCACGCAAGACGCGCTGACCGGTGATGTGGTAGTGACGGGCGAGGAGAGCCTGTCCACGCTGTGCAGCCTCGACCCCGCGACCAGCGACGCGCGGCGTCCGAACGTATCCTGGGACGGCACCAAAATAGCGTTTGCGGCGCGCCCATCCCAAGCAGAGCCCTTCAACATCTACGTGGTTACGGGCACCACCTGCGCGCTCGAGTCCAGCATCGCGTCTGCTGCTCTGGACGATAGCGGCAGCGTCGTACCGGACAATGGAGAGCTGGTTCACAATTTCGATCCCGCGTTCGCTCCGGATGGGCGCCTGGTGTTCGCCTCGACGCGCGGCAATACCACGAATACCTCGGCGTTCATCGGTTACTCCGGTCCGCAGCGTACACCGGCCGATCCGTCGAAGCTCAACGCGAACCTTTACGTGCTCGAGGAGGGTAAGGTCCGCCAGCTGACCTTCCTGCTCAATCAAGAGCTTGGGCCGAGTTTCATGCGCGACGGGCGCGTGATCATGACCACCGAGAAGCGCCAGCCCGATTTCTATCAGCTAGCGGGACGCCGCATCAATTTGGATGGCGGCGACTACCACCCGCTGTTCGGGCAACGTGACACCATCGGGTTCGATCAGTTCACCGACGTGGTGGAGCTCGCCGACAAGAACCTGGCCGCCATCCTGAGCCAGCGCGGCGCGGTGCATGGCGCCGGCGCGCTGGCCGTGATCAATCGCAGCATCGGTGTCGACCAACGCAGCCAGACCGCGGCCGATTATGTGCAGGATCCAGCGGCCATGGACTACCCGAATCCGGTCTTTTACCAGCGCTCGATCCGCATCCTCGACAGCGCAGCGACCGGCCTGCTTGCCGGCACGCAGGGCGCGTACCGCAACCCCGCGCCACTTCCAAACGGCAACTTGCTGGTCAGTTACGCGGCCAACGTGACCACGCTTCAGACCTTCAGCGGCAACTTCGACATCGTGATGGTCAATGTCGTGAGCGGGGAGCGCACGCCGCTGGTTACGGGCGCGCAGGACGAGCTGTGGCCGGTCGCGGTTTATCAGCGCTTTTCTCCGAGCATCTTTCGATCGCGCTTGGACGAGGCCAACGGTGCGTCCGAGATCTCCAGCGATCCGGATCGCCGCATCGTGTCCGAGGTCACGTTCATCGACACCGGCCTGCTCAGCAGCCTGATCTTCCAGAACACACGCACCGGGCGCGTCATCCCGGGCACACCGCTGGCGCTGCGCGCTGTCTGGGAGAGCCTGCCGCCCGTCGGCGCCAAGAGCTTTGCCGACGCCGATCAGCGCTTCGTGACCAGCGACGACTACGGCCAAGTCTACGTCCGCCGCCGCTTGCTCGGCACGCCCGACATTCACGAAGACGGCTCGGCCGCCATGCTGATCCGCGGTGGTTCGCCGATCACCCTCGAGGTGCTGGCGCAGCTCAACGGAGAAAACCAGCCGACCCCGCATTTCCAGCGCGAGGAGATGCAATTCTATCCCGGTGAGGTCGTGCGTCAGGGTTTCCGACGAGACCTATTCAACGGTCTGTGCGGCGGCTGTCACGGCTCGGTGAGCGGCATGGAGAACGAAATTGCGGTCAATCCCGACATTCTCACCCAAGCTTCGGACGTGATCGCGCGCGAGCAGCCGCCTACGGATTTGAGCGGCGCCGTCGGCGTCGACGTGGGCCCCTGAGAAGTGGTCAGTGGTCAGTGGTTAGTGGGTCGATCCTCTGACTAACCACTAATCACTGAATCACGACCGTCTTGCTGACGGTGACGCGCTCCCCGTCAAACGCTGGAATACGCGTCTTACGGAGCGCCGAGGCGATGCAGCCGCCGGTGGGAGTTCCCGCGAAAGGCGGGCCGCTGATGTTCGCGCTGGTCACGCGGCCCGAAGGGGCGAACGTCACGACCACGCTGGCCACGCCCGAGGGATCGCCTTCCTTGCGGCAGACCGAAGCCTGGCTTGCGCCGGTGTTCAGGGCCGCCGCTGCCGCTGCTTTGTCGAACGGACCGGCTGGCTCCGCCGGCGGCGTCGGCTCAGCTGCGGGCTCCGGCGTCGACTCTTCCTTCGCGACCTCGGGTGGGGGTTCCGGTTTGGGCTCGGTCGCTGCTGCCGCCGGTTTGCCTGCAGCCGGGGTGGCGGCGGGAACGACCGCTGTGGCGGGAGCCTTGTTGGGTGTCGACACCAGCGGGACTTCGTCTGCCCCGGGTGCCGCAGCGCTCGGTGGGGCCGTGGGCTCCGCCGTCGGGGCCGGCGTGACCGCGACCGGAGCGACAGGCGGTGCCGGCGCCTGCTCGGCCGGCCGCTCCGCTTCCACCGCGCCCTCCGGCGGCGCGTGCGCCGCGCTGCGCTTCCAGATCAGAAAGCCGGCGGCCGCCGCGAGGAGCAGCAGCAGCGGTGCTGCGGTGCCGCTCGGCTTTTGGCTGGAAGCGGGCGGCGCACCCTTGCTGGCGGGTGCCACGACGTTCTTGCGCTCCCGGGGGCCGCTAGACCCTGCGGGCTGGCTTGCCGGGCGATCCAGAGCCGCCGGACTGAGCGAGCCTTCTGCCGGACTGGGCGCCGGAGTGACCGCTGGGCTCGGGCGCGCTGCTTCGGCCTTTTCGTCGTCGCCCGTGAAAAGTGGCAGGGTCTTGGCTCCGCGCGCTGGCGCCCCGAGGTTCGAGACGTCGATGCTGGGCGGCTCGCTTGCGCCTGCAGAAGCGGCGGTGAGCCCCGAGACGTCGATGGTCGGCGCGCCGCTCGCGATGCCGCCGTTCATGGCCGCGGTCATGTTGGCCAGGAAGTCGTCGACGTGCGGCTTGTGAGATGGGCCGTCGTGGTGCGTGAGCGCCTTCAAGCTCGGTGTACCCGCGGAGCTCGGCATCTCTTCTTCGGGCGGGACGCTCGGCGGTAGCTCTTCGGCAAAATCGTCCAGGCTTTCTGGTGCGGCTTCCTCCGGCTGTGAGGGCGGCGCCTCTTCCCAATCGCCCGCATCCAACACCTCGACCGTCTCGAGCGGGGGAGGTGGTGGCTCGGGAAAGCCGTGCGGTGAGGCGACGGGCTCGGCCGTAGCCTTGACTTCGAGGAACCCTGGTGAGAGTGCCAAAAGCTCGGTCGAGCCCGCGGGCCGCGGCGCGCCGATGCCCATCAGCGTCGACTTTGCGGTGGGGCGCGGCGGGGGGGCGGGACGCGCACTTTTGGGTTTCACGGGCGATGCAGCAGTCGGCTCAGCCGCTGCTATTTCGGGCAGCGATTCAGGGTCCACGTCGGACGCATCGACCTCGATCGTCGCCTGGCACTGCCGGCAGCGCACCGTAGCGACTCGGCCAGCTATTCGACGGCGCAGCAGGTCGTCATTGATCAGAAAACGAGCCTGGCAGCTCTTGCAGATAACGGCGAAAGCCATTGGAAAAAAGACAGCCTTCAGCATCGATCGAAACCCGCTGCCCGGCAAGCGGGGTTCCGCGTCGTGGCTTCGGAGCGCGGGACGATGGCGGAGAGGTGGCGTCCGCTACGTTTACCGTCGCGACGGAATGAGAAGTAGTGGTGGGGGTCGAGGACGGTGCAGCCGCCCACCTGGTCGATCGCGCCCGCAGCAAGCCCCAGCCCCAAGAGCTGATGCGTGGCGATCAGGCGTAGATCCACGTGCGGGCGCGCGCCATCCGGGCGGCGTTCGATCGCCGGCGCCGCCGCCGAGACCGCCTGAAGCTCGGCCGCTACCTCGTCAGAGACCTCGAAGGCGGCACGCGAAATGTGGGGCCCGATCGCGGCCAGCAGGTGTCCCGGACTCCCGATGCCCTCTCGGAGGCGGGCGACCCCCGCTTCGATCACGCCGGCCACGACTCCCCGCCAGCCGGCGTGGATGGCCATCACGGCGCCGCTGGTCTGGTCGGCGACCAGGATGGGTATGCAGTCTGCGGAGCGGACGCCATACGCCGCCCTAGGCGACGTTCCACCGATCGCATCACCCTGGAGGGTTATTAAATTCTCACGCCGCTCAGTGGTCCGATAGAACAACGCCTCGCGACCGTGCACCTGCGACAGGTAGAGGACGTTGGCTGCGTCCACGCCCAGTAACGCGGCAGCGCGGCGCAGATTCTCGTCCACGCGGCTCGGGTCATCCCCCACCGCGGTGGAGAAGCTCAGGCTCTCGAACGGCCCCTCGGAGACACCGCCCAGCCGCGTGAAGAAGGCATGGCGGAAGCCGGCCCCGGCCAGAAGCGGGCTCGACTGGTAGCCCGGTAGCCCCGGGTTCTCGGCCGTTTCGTTCAAATCGCTTCCCGGCATGAGTTTTGGTATGGCTGTTGCTCCATGCGCCCCAAGGACCCTTTCATCGGCCGCGAGCTGCTCGGCGGCCAGTTCCGGGTCTTGGAGAAGATCGGCACCGGGGGCATGGGGTCCGTGTACAAGGCGGAACAGCCGGCCATGAACCGGATGGTTGCGATCAAGATCCTCCATCCAAAGCTGGCGGGGCGCAAGGATTTGACCTCGCGTTTCCGGCGCGAGGCGCGCGCCATGAGCCAGCTCACGCACCCCAACACCGTCAAGGTGTTCATGTACGGGGAGCTCGAGGACGACGGCTCGCTCTACATCGTGATGGAGATGCTCGAGGGGCGAAACCTGAACCAGACCGTGAGGAAGGAGGGCCCCCTGGCGGTCGAGCGGGCCATTCCAATCCTGATTCAGGTGTGCGGCGCGCTTCAAGAGGCCCACGACCTGGGCATCGTGCATCGCGACCTGAAGCCCGAAAATATCTTTCTGTCCAAGCAGGGCGGCATCCCCGACTACCCGAAAGTACTGGACTTTGGCTTGGCCAAGGTCACCGAGCAGCAGATGCAGCCGGGCTCCGTCATTCTGACTCAGGAGGGAATGGTGTTCGGCACTCCGGAGTTCATGTCTCCGGAGCAGGCCCAGGGCAAGACCCTCGACGCACGCAGCGACATCTACTCACTGGCGGTGATCTTGTACGAAGTGCTGACCGGCAAGCTGCCTTTTACGGCGCGGACGCCGATGGAGTACATCCAGAAGCACGTTACGGATTCGATCATTTCACTCAGTGATCGCGTTCCCGATCGCAAGTTCAGCAAGGGGCTCGACGACGTGCTGGCCAAGGCTCTCGAGAAGCAGCCGGATCGGCGCTTCCAGACCGCCGGTGAGTTCGGTGAGGCGCTGCGACCCTATGGCGGCGCTGCCGCCAAGGCGCTGCCTCCGGTCGGACCGGTCACGCGGCAGCCAGGTGCCACGCAGGCAGGTGCCACGCGGGCGCTGGACGCGCCCCGCAGCTCGCGCACGGGTGGGCCGAGCGCCAAGCTGCTGGCCAGCGTAGCCGTGGGCTGTTTGCTGGCTGGGGTGCTGATTGCCATCGTCGTGATGAGGGTCTTCGGGCGCTGAGAGCCCATCCCATGACTGGGATGGGTCCTCTCAGGACGTTCGCAGCGGGGAGGCACGCGCTTCCCCGCCCAGCTGAAGTGAATTCACTGCGCCTGCGGCGCTCCCTCGCCTTCGGCTCGGGCCGTAGGCCTACGTGGACTCCGTCCAGCCAGCTGGACTCCGTCCACTTCGGCTCAGCTGGGTCCCACCCCACGCGGCTCGTCGCTCCTGCTCCTCGCGTCGCCGGAACTGTTTCACAATGACGTCGTTGAATCGCGAACGTCTGTTGAAAATCCTCAAGATCACGGGCTGGTCGCTGCTGGCCAGCGTGCTGATCGGCGCGCTCGGCGTGGTGCTTACGATCCGGCACTACGAATCGAAGCTACCTACGCTCGACAAGGTGCGTAAGGGGTTCGAGCCTCCGCAAGTGACGCGCGTCCTGTCACGAGACGGCACGGTGCTGGCCAGCTTGTTTACGGAGCGGCGCACCGTCGTCAAGTTCACGGGCATCCCGAATCACGTCAAATTGGCGTTTTTGGCTGCGGAAGACGCGGCTTTCTACCAGCACGAGGGACTGGACTACCTCGGCATGTTGCGTGCGCTGGCCGTCAACCTACGCTCCGGGCGCTCGCGCCAGGGCGCCAGCACCATCACGCAGCAGGTGATCAAGAACGTGCTGCTCGCTCCTGACCGCACCTACGAGCGCAAGATCAAGGAAACCATCCTGGCTCGGCGGCTGGAGCACGAGCTATCGAAGGACGAGATCCTCTCGCTTTACCTGAACCAGATCTATCTGGGGCACGGGCGCTATGGCGTGGAGGAGGCGGCGCGCTACTACTTCGGTAAGAAGGTGGGTGAGCTCGACGTGGCCGAGGCCGCGACGCTTTCGGGGCTCGTAGCTTCGCCGGAGCGCTACTCGCCGCGGCGCGACGTGACCTTGTCGCTTCAGCGCCGTCACTACGTGCTCAGCCAGATGCTCGAGAAAGGCTTCGTCACGCAGCAGGTTTTCGACGCCGCAGAAGAGCGCCCGCTCCGGCTGGCGCCGGTCAGTGACGGAGAGTCCGAGCTATCGCCCGAGGTCGTGGAGCACGTGAAGAAGCTCTTGACCAAAGTTGGGGGTGAAGCGGTGACGCGCGGGGGATTCGTGGTCGAGACCACCATCGATCCGACGCTCCAGGCCGCGGCGCGCAAAGCCACGCGCGAGGCCCTGGACGCCTACCTGGTGCGGCAGAAATTGCTACCGCCGTACACGCAATCCGAGCGCCGGCTGTGGGGTCCCGCTTTCGACGGTACGCCGAAGCAAAACAAGGTCTACGTTGGCAAGGTCGTGGCCACCGACGACCGCAGCGGCACCATCGACGTGCGAGTCGGGCTCACTTTGGGTCGCGTCGACCTCCGGCACGAGGAGCGCTTCAACCCCAAGCACCTGCCGCCGAGTGAGCTCACGCGCGAGGGCGCCTTGCTCCGGGTGCGGCTGCTCACGCCGGCTGAGCAGCCCGGCGGCAAGGCGGAGCTGAAGCTGGAGCTCGGGCCCGAAGCGGCGCTGGTCGCGCTCGAGCCGCGCACGCGCGAGGTGCGCGCGCTGATCGGCAGCTACGAGGGCGTGGCGGGCGGGCTCGACCGCTCTACGCAGGCGCGGCGGCAACCCGGCTCTGCCTTCAAACCGCTGGTCTACGGCTACGCGCTGCACTCGCGACGGCTCACGCTCGGCAGCCTGCTCAGTTTGACTCGTAGCGGCAAGGAGCTGAAGAAGAAACCGCCGCCCGGAGTCGCTCCGGACGCCACCGAGTACAAGCTGCGCGTGCGCCCCGCGCTCGCGATCAGCGACAATGCGGCGGCTCAAAAGGTGCTGGAGGAGGCCGGCGCGCCCAACGTGATCGACTTCGCGCGTTCGCTCGGCATCGAATCACCGCTGTCGCCCACGCCGTCGCTGGCGCTCGGAGCCTACGAGGTCACGCCGATCGAGCTGACCGCCGCGATTGCCACGTTCGCGGCGGCCGGCGCGTATCAACCGCCGGTGCTGGTCACCCGCATTACCGACTCCTCGGGGCGCGAGGTGCCACTGCCGCCGCAACCGCCGCGCCGGCAAGTCATACCCGCCGAAGAAGCCTACCTCATCACCAGCGCGCTCACGAGCGTGATTAAGGAGGGAACTGGCAAGGCAGCAAGCGTCTTACCGCGCCCGCTGGCAGGCAAGACCGGCACCACCAACCAAGCCAAGGACGCCTGGTTCGTAGGCTACTCGACCGATATGGTGGCGGGCGTTTGGGTCGGCTACGACGAAGCCATGCCGCTCGGCTATGGGGAGTCCGGTGCAGTTACGGCGCTACCGATCTGGATCGGCTTCATGAAGGCCGCCGGAGCAGGCCGGCCGGCAGTCGATTTCTCGCGGCCGCCCGGCATCGTGTCGGTACGCATCGATCCGGCTACCGGCCTGCTGGCACTCCCTGACCAAGCCGATGGCGTCGACGAGGAGTACCTGGACGGCACTGCTCCGACCGAGCTGAGCAAGCCGACGCCCGAGCCAGCGACGAGCGCACCGACTGACGACGAGGCGGCAGCCGCCACCTCGCCGACGCCGCCGGCCGCGCCGGTCGAGCCGCCCGGTCCCGGCGCGCTGCCCGAAGTGCCGCCGCCGTTCTGACTTTTTTCCGACGCCGTCCTGGTCGCGAGACGAGAGCGATAGGGGCCTTCCCGTCTTCCCGCCTTCCTAATTCTCTCGCTCTCGGATCTCCACGCTAAGCAGAGGGTCGCCGTAGTGCTTTCGATACTGGCTCATGGTCAGGCGGCGCAGGCCGGCCCGCTTTTTAAGCCTAGAATTCCAGTTATGGCGCAAATTGCATCGCTACGCGTGGGGATTCGACGCGCTGGCGCGCTTCAGACCGGTTTAGTCGTTGGGTGGCCGCGGGCGCTCGGGTAGACGGGTAGGGCGTGTCGAATCCTCCGCAAGACGAGCTCGAACGGCTGCGCGCCATCGAGCAGCGTCACCGCCTCATGGTCGCGAACATGTCGCAAACCCAGCAGATGCAGAAGCTCGAGAGCCTCGGTGTTCTGGCAGGCGGCATCGCGCACGACTTCAACAACTTGCTGATGGCGGTTCTGGGACACGCCGATCTGGCACTCGACGCTTTGCCGGCCTCCTCGGCGGTGCGCGACGATCTGGCCGAGATTCGCCGCGCCGCGCAGCGCGCCACCGAGCTCTGCAAGCAGATGCTGGCTTACTCCGGCAAGGGTCGCTTCGTCATCCAGCCGGTGGAGCTGCAGAAGGTTGTGGAGGAGATAGTGGACATGTTGCGCATTTCGATGTCCAAGAACGCGACCCTGAAGCTCAACCTCACGCCCAACTTGCCGAGCGTCGATGCGGACGCGTCACAGCTCAGGCAGGTGGTCATGAACCTGGCGGTCAACGCATCCGAAGCCATCGGCGACCGCTCCGGCGTGATCACGCTGTCGACCGGCGCCATGGATTGCGATCGCCAGTACCTGTCGGAGGCCTGGTTGGACGAACAGCTGCCGGAGGGCATGTACGTGTTCATCGAGGTGGCCGACAGCGGTGCCGGAATGCGTCCCGAGACGCGCTCGCGCATCTTCGACCCCTTCTTCACCACCAAGTTCACCGGGCGCGGCTTGGGGCTTTCGGCGGTGCTGGGCATCGTGCGCGGGCATCGCGGTGCCATCAAGGTGTACAGCGAGCTCGACAAGGGCACGACCTTCAAGGTGCTGCTTCCGGTCAGCCAGCGCGCGGAGGTGCGCGAGCAGAGTAGCGCGGTGCGCGGCATCTACGAGGGCAAGGGCACCGTGCTGCTGGTCGATGATGACGAATCGGTGCGCGCGGTGGGTCGTAGGATGCTGGAGCGTATCGGCTTCTCGGTGGTGACCGCGGCGGATGGCGCGGAGGCCATCGCACGCCTTCGGGAGCAGGCCGACGACATCATTTGCGCCATCGTCGATCTGACGATGCCTCATGTGGACGGCGCCGAGACTTTCCGCGAGCTGCGGCGCATGCGGCCCAGCTTGCGGGTGATCTTGTCGAGTGGCTATAGCGAGCAGGACGTGACGCAGCGCTTCGTCGGCAAGGGCCTGGCGGGCTTCGTTCAGAAGCCCTACCAGCTGAACACGCTTGTAGCTGTGCTCGAGAAAGTACTGGAGAAGAGCCGGGAATAAGCCGGGCGCATCTGCTCTTCCATGACCGCACGAGTCGAGTCTATAAGGCCGAGAGCTACGTCATGCGTGTCCCCGTTCTATTCCTAGTCGTCGCCTGCTCCGCCCTGGCCTGTGAGAAGAACGAGCCCAAGCAGGAGGAGGTCAAGCGCTCGGACACCGATGCCGGGCTGTCCAAGGTCGAGGCCCTCGATCCGAACCTGGCCGAGGCCGTGGCGGCCGCGTCGGTCGCGGTGCCGGATCGTGGTGCCCCGCCACCTCAGGTGGACGGTGGTCCGCCCCCTGACGGCGTGTTCGCGCCCGGCGCCGCTGACAAAGAGCTGCCGCGCGGCGGGATGCCGAAGATCACGCTGGGCAACGAAGGCTCCGCGCCCAAGGTTCAGCTAGGCGTCGCCAAGGCGCAGGCCTTGGTCAGCGGTACCATCCAAATCGCGCAGCAGAGCGATCCGCGCCAGGGCGCAATCCCGGTGCTGATGACCGTGACGATCGAGCCGAAGAAGCTGGAAGCGGCCGGCGACGCGGCGAAGGCGCCAGTTGCCCAGCCGGTGGCGCTGAAGGTGACCGGCGCCAAGATCGACGCGCCCAACGTGCCCAAGGACGTCGACCTGCAGATCGCCAAGCTGAGGGGCAGCCGCGTCGAATACAGCATCCTGCCGGGCGGGGCAGGCGCGGGCTTTCGCTTCGACGCGCCCAAGGATGCGCCTTCGGATTTGCGAGACGTGGTGCGGTCGCTATCCGATGCGATCGCGCTCTTGACGATTCCTTATCCGGACAAGCCACTCGGAGCCGGCGCGTACTTCATGGTCACGAGCCGCGACGACTTTTTGGGTCTCGACCTGGTGTCGTATCGGCTGGTCAAGGTCAAGCAAGTGACGGCGGACGTCGCCACGCTCGAAGTCAATACCAAGCGCTACGCCGCTTCGCGTAGCTTCGACTTCCCCGGCCTGCCGCCGGAGATCGAGAAAAACCTAGTCGAGTTCCAGGCCACCTCCGAGGGCACCGTCGAGCTGCCGGTCGGGGCGCTGCTTCCGACCAAGGGCGAAGTCAGCTCCGTCTTGGCCGCTCAGCTCGGTCGCGCCGACGTCAAGCAGCGAGCGATGCTGCAGCTGCAGACGCGCACGCAGTTGGATTTGAAATAGTGGTTAGTGGTCGGTGGTTAGGGGTCAGTTCGAGCTTCACTTCACTAACCACTCGCTCTACGTCACGCCCAAGATCCGCGGCACTTCCGCCAGATCTTCGACGATTTCCGCGCCGGCCGCTTCCATGGCGGCGCGACCGACCGAGCCGGTGTAGCCGAGGACGCGCATGCCGGCGGCGAGCGCGGCGGTGACGCCGCGGGTACTGTCTTCGACCACCACGGTCTTGGCCGGTGTGAAGCCCAAGGTCTCACAGGCGAGCAAAAACAGGTCGGGTGCGGGCTTGGGATGAGCGACCTGACTGGCGGAAAAGATACGGCCTTCGAAGAAGGGCAGCAGGCCCGTGATGCCCAAGGTGTGGCGCATCTTGTCGTGCGTGCCCTGCGAGCCCACGGCCAGGGTGGCGCCCGCCGAGACTAGACGTTCGATGGCATGACGCACGCCCGGCACCGGCTGGAGCTCGCGCTCCAGGGCCTCGAAGAAGCGCGCCTGACTCCGCGTTGCCCAATCGTTTGGCACGGGTCTTCCGATGCGCTGCTCAATGCGCCGCATGATGCTCTCGTGCGTGTCGCCCAAAAACTCGCGCTTGGCGTCCGCGGCGCTTATCTCCCAGCCGAGCTCGGACAGCGAAATGGCGGTGTGGCGCGCGGCGATGGGCTCGCTGTCGACCAGCACGCCGTCGCAGTCGAAGATGACGAGTAGATCGAGCACTACTCGGTCCGATCTGCTCGTGCCAACGACTGAATAGGTCGGTTTAGAATCCGAGCTTCTCTTTGCGCTCTTCGGCGCCGGGGAACGGATCCTGCTTCGAATTGATGACCGGCAGTCCGGTCGCCTTCTCCGCGTTGGTCGTGATCCACTGCTTCTTGTCGTCGGGCAGCTGGGTCTCGTCGAAGATGGCCTCCACCGGGCACTCCGGAACGCAGGCACCGCAGTCGATGCACTCGCTCGGGTCGATGTAGAGCATCTCGTCGTCGCCGTGGAAGCAATCCACCGGACAGACGGCGACGCAGTCAGTGAAGCGGCAGCGCTGGCAATTGTCAGTAACGACGAACGTCATTTTGTTCGGCGCAGTCTAATGCCCGAACCCGAAGAAAACAATTTCATTCGAATGCCGAGACGTCGCCTGCGCCAACGCGCACGACCTGCGGTTTTGGCCCGCTCAAGTCCACCACGCTGGTCGGGACCGTGCCGCCTGCTCCCGCGTCCAGCACCAGGGCCAGGCCCGGAAAAACCAGGCGCACCTCGCGTGGATCGGGGTCGGGGGTCTCGCCATGGCGCGCCGCGGTACTGGACACGATCGGGCGGCCCAGCTCGGCCGCGAGCGCCAGTGCAACCGGGTGCTTCGGGACGCGGACACCCACCGTCTTGCGCGGCGTCTGGATGATGCGCGGCACTTCGCGCGTCGCTTCCAAGATGAAGCAGTAGGGACCGGGTAGGAACTGCTTGAGCACCCGGTACACGCTGTCGTGCATCACGGCGTACTTCGCGACATCGCCCAGGTTCTGACACACGAAGGCCAGCATCTGCGAGCGATCGATGCCCTTGATCTGGTACAGCCGATCGACCGCCTTCTTGTTGAAGAGGTCACAGCCCAGCCCGTAGACCGTGTCGGTCGGATAGGCGATGACCTCGCCAGCCTCCAGCGCCTCGACGGCGCGCTTGATCTTGCGAGGCTCGGGATTGTCGGGGTTGATTTCGAGCAACATGACGGCGCGCGGGCTACGTGAGCTCGAGCATTCTCACGCTGTGGGGTGAGAGCGGAACCTCGAGCGCGGCGACCGTAGCATGGAAGGCCTCGCCGTCGAGCGCATCGACGGCACTCCGTAACTTGCTGCCCGCGAGCTCGGCAATTTGTGACGTGGCCGTGGTGTTGGTGAGAAACAGCACGCACGGGCGGTGTGTCACGTCACTGAACAGGGCGCCACGCAGCCCCGGCGCGAGCTCGAGCTGGAACGGCCGATGTCGGTCGCATAGCTCGTCGAGCTTGCTCGATAGATCCGCCAGCGTCACTGCCTCGGCCTCGCGTGCGGCGTCCGGCAGCGGCTGGAGCGGCTCGCCGTGCGGGCTGCGGATCGGCAAGATCGGGCCGAAACACAGCGGCTTGCCGCGACCCGCCGCTTCGCGCAGCGGCTCCCACAGCTCGGGCTCGAGGCCGGCTGCCGCGACCACGAAACCCAGCCGGCTCTGCTCCAGCGCAGCGGTCGCGGCGTCGCTCCCCGCAACGCGATAGGCCACGCCACGTTGGTTCAGCTCGAGTAGCAGCTGGCGCAGCCAGGCCTCGGCTTCGAAGAGCGCGCTGGGCAGCGGCCCCTGCTCGAAGCAGGAGTCGTACGCGGACAGGCCCATCACGTCGAAGGCCGCAGCGCTGAGCGGGCCAAACGCGTGCAGCAGACGCTCCAGGCGGTGCAGGCTGCGCGGCACGACGATGCAAACGTCGGCGAGGCGCGACAGCTCCGGCAGCTTCGTGCGCTGCACGGCGGCGCTGAGGCGCTGCCAGAAATCGAAGGAGGGCCGGCGCGCGCCGAAGCGATCGATGGGCGCGCCGATCCAGCGGTCGCGTTCGACCGCCATGTACAGGCTGTAGCCCCGGATGCCAGCGGCCAGGCAAGACAGCGCCGCGAAGCGATTGTCCTGTTCGGTGAGCGGCGGGAAGAAGGGCGGGAAGCCGGCGGCGAGCTCGATCGCAAACGCCGGATACTCGAAGGCGTCGGCGCGCGTGGTCACTTCACTGGTGCGCCGCAGGATGGCGTCTGCGGTGCTCTCGGCGGCGACGTGGTAGTAGTCCATGCCCAGACACTCGACGACCTTGCCCAGCCTGCCCGGATCGAGCGGTGTGGCCGCTTCACCCATCGGCAGGTTGTGACAGGTTGGCACGCGCTCAAGGCCGGCGTGTGAGAGCGCGCGCCGAAACGTGGCGAAGGCGTCGGCGATCAGCGTCTCCTGATGCTCGGCCCAGTCGAGGTGATAACTGAGCTCGCGCGCGTCCTTGGCGTCGAAGCGGATTGGCGGAGAAATCTCGAAATTATCCGTGGAGATACCGTAGGCGCTGGCGAGCGCGGCTGGCGTGCCGAACTTGAGCTCCAGCGCCTCGCGATAGCGAGCGAGCGAATCGGGATGATAGTCCTGCTCGTAGACGCCGTCGCGAAAGTAGAGCGCGCCTTCGTTGTCGATCTGACACATGACGATGGGGCCGCTGGGCCAGGCGAGAGGCCCGAGCTCTTCTGCCACACGACGCAGCCACGCACTGGCATGCGCCAAGAGCTGGCGGCTCGCGTAGCTCGGCACCGGAAAGGCGAGCGGAGGCATCGGCAAGATCACCGGCGCTCCGGAGGGTGAGCGCGCTTGACATTCGGGATCCCAGAGCACGCGCTCAGGCAGACCGAAACCGCTGAGCTCGGCGTTGATGTGCGGACCGGGTCGAACCAAAGCGTATAGCCCGAGCTCCTCGGCCAAGCGCAGGAACGCCGCGACGTCGAGCGCCGGATTGCGCTGCCCGAAATCGAAGCTCAGGTCCGACTGCTCGTGCACGCTCCACGGCACGTAGACATCGACCAGTGTGCAGCCCATCGCGCAGAGTGCCTCCAAGCAATCGCGCCAGCTGCGCGGTTCGAGCCGCCAGTAGTGGACGGCCCCCGAGAGCAGCGGCACGACTCGCTGGCCAAGCCGCAGGCCCTGACGTGTCAGCCGCGCGCGCAGAGCGCCTGCTTCAGTCAGGTTCGTCGCTGCGTGAGCGCTGGAAATGCCTTCGGGCACGGCGCGCACCTTAGCGCGGCCCCGGTGCTTTCGCCGCTCGTCAAAATCCGCTAGAAGGGTGACATGCAGCGGAGCACGACGTCCGGCCCCGCTCCTTCTCGTGGGTCGAGCGGTCCCGGCACCGCGCTCATCGGCATGTGGCTCTTGCTCGTGGCGTGCGGCGACTCACAGCCGGCCAAGGCGCCGCTCGACCCGGCTCGGCAGCCCAAAACGGCTCGGGCGTCTCACATCAGCCTGGGCCACGCCAAGCCCAGCTCGCTCGGCGCGACCGAGTCGACTGCCCGCACGCCACAGCGCAGCGAGCCTACTCCCGCAGCTTCCACGTCGAGTGAACAGCTAGCTGAGCGCTACGCAGCCAGTCGTGTCCTTTCGGTACAGGTCGGCAGCGGGTCCTATTACTCGGACAAGCTCGCCGGGCGCTGCACTGCGAGCGGCAGGCCCTACGAGCCGCACGGCTTCACGGCCGCCCACCGTTCTCTGCCCTTCGGCAGCGTGCTGCGAGTCACCCGTGAGGATGGTGGGCAGGTGGTCTACGTGCGCGTCACCGATCGCGGCCCGTTCGCGCGCGGGCGCATCCTGGATCTGTCGCGCGCCGCCGCCGAGCGACTCGACATGCTGCGCGCTGGTGTCGTCCCGATTCGCGTCGAGGTGCTCGAGTACGGGCTTCGCCGACGGAGGCGTTGATGCGTCTACGCTTCGGTGAGCCGTCCGAGGCGGAGTCGAGCGCGCGGCGGCGCATCACTCAGCAGGGGCAGCGAGCCTGGTCGCGGCTTGCTGTGGGTGACGTGCCGAGTGCCGTGCGTGGCTTCGCGGAGATTAGTCCGCACGTGGAGCTGGGTGTCGATGCCGAGCGCAGCGCTTGGCTCAGCGCGCTCGAGCCGAGCGTGTGGCCACTGGCCGAGCTGCTGCTCTGCCAAGCGCCGGTCGACCTGAGCTACGCGTTGTCGCTCGGGCGCGCCGCGCGACCCCTAGACGACGCGCTCGAAGAAGTGAAGGCCCAGCACGGTGTCGACCTGTCGCGCGCGTCGCTGCGTGCTGGCTTCTCGCGCGGACACCTGCTCGAGATCACGCTCGGCGTGGCGGGCGGTACAGGTTCCGAAATCGAGCAAATTGCCGCAGAAAACCTGGTGCGAAAGCGACTGGGTGAGCGCCTGTTCGAAACTTGGATCGGCGCGGTGCACGTGGCGCCGAAGCCGCGTGGCGGTCCACTGCGCGTGCTCGACGTGCACGCGCAGCGTGACGAGCTGGAGCTCGGCGACTTGTTCGACACCGTTGCCGCCGCGGCGCACGGTGTGCTGCGCGGGTTGCCGGAGGTGCCGTGCTCTGCGAACGGTTCGGCCACGACCGAGTCGTCACAACACCTGGACGAGAGCTGGACGATGCTCGAGGTCGAGCCGCTACGCGGTGCGCGTGGAGTCGACAAGGACGATCTGTTCCTGGCCAGCACCTGCATGCCCGAGCTGCTACGTTGTTACCTCGACGGCGCGCCGTGCTCGTCGCGGCGCTTCTCGCGCACGGGTGAGCAGTTCCTGTTCCTGAGCTACGCCGACGGCGAGCACGCGTCCGAGCGACGTGTCGCGCGTCGCTCGGAGATCGAGGCGGCGCTGAGCGCGTGTCTGGCCGAGCTGGGTGCGGTGACCGGCGTCGGGCTGGGCGTGCACACGACCTACATCGACTTCGCGCTTCGCAATCTCGAAACGGGACTGTCCCGAGTCGTTGCAAGACTGAGAGACCTCGACATGCCGCCGCAGAGCTTCATCCAGTTCTTCGACTCGGAGCTGAGCGAAGAATGGCTATCGATTTCGCCGGACTCACGCCTCACCTCCGGGTGAGCTTGCCGCGGCTCGAAGTTCGGCTATACAGGGAGCCAACTTCAGCCTGTCATGAGGCATGTCCTTAAAAGACTCATCGTGGCGCCTGCGCTACCCTTCGCGCTGTGCTTCGCGACGCTCGCCTGGGCGGAGAGCAATCACGCGGCCTGGGTGCGTGCAGCGATGGACGCTTTGCCTTGTTTTCACGAGGATCGTGGGGATGCGGCCAAGAGCAAGCAGCTCGACATCATCGCGGCAGCCGTGGCCGATGTGAGCCGTGACGCCCCGCGGCCACCGCGCGAATGGGCCGCCCTGCTGCTCACGATTGGTTACCACGAAAGCACCTTCTCGCTGCGCATCCACCGTGGTGAGTGTAAACCCTACGAGTGTGATCGTGGTCGTGCGCGCTCGGCGTGGCAGCTGCACAAGAATCTGTTCACGGCCCCAATTTGGGATCAGCTGCACGGCATCGAGCACACTGCGGTACAGGTGCGCGCTGCGTCCGACGCGCTGAAGCGCGCCTACTTCACTTGCAACCGCAGCGGGGTGCCCTGGCTGCAGGCGACGCTCAACGGGTACGCTGGTCGGCGCTGCAGCGCAGAGTGGCCGGGGTTGGATCTGCGCGTCGGGACGTTCAACCGCTTGCTGCGTGTCGGGACGCCTCGCAAGGTGGGACGGACCAAGCAGCTCACCGAGCGCGCGCCGTCGCAAGCTTCAACTGGTCGCGCGCAGCTTGCTTTGCAGGCGCGCCGTGACGCTCGGCTCGCCCAGCTCCGCGCACAGCGTGTCGAGCTCCGCTTCGGGCGGACCACGCCAGCACAAGTCGGTCAGCTCCTCCGGCAGCGGCACGTCGCGCCGCAGCGTCGCGAGCATTCGATACAGTAGCGACGCCTCGCGCGCCGCTTCCAGGTTCTGCGACAGCGCCTCGGCGCCGCGCACTCGCACACGCCACGCGCTCGGATCGCTCGGAATGTTTTCGAGGTGCAGGTACTCCGCAAGCAGCGTGGACGCCGACTTCGCGCCCCAGCGCGGGATGCCGGGAATGCCGTCGGCGCTATCACCGACCAGCGCCAGGTAGTCGGGGATGGATGCCGGAAGGATGCCGAACTTACGGACCACACCCGCCGCGTCCAGATAGCTATTCCTGATGCGATCCCAGCACACGACGCGCGAGCCCTCCACGCACTGGAGCAGGTCCTTGTCCGGCGAGACGATCACCACGCGCGTCACCTCGGGGAGCGTCGCCCAGCGGTGGCTGGCGGTCGCGAGCGCGTCATCGGCCTCGAACTCGATCATGGGCCAGGTCACGATGCCGAGCGCTCGCGTGACGCGCTCGGCCAGCCCAAACTGAGAAAAAAGGTCGGGATCGATGCCATCACCGGTCTTGTAGCCATCGAACAGCTCATTCCTGAACGACTCGATGACGTGGTCGAACGCGCAGGCGACGTGAGTCACGTCCGGGCTGGCGAGCAGCGCCGTGAAGCTGCGGAGCAGCCCACGCGCCGCTCCTACCTCGACGCCGGCGGCAGTCTGGGATTTGGGCACCGCAAAGTAGGCGCGAAACAGCTCGAACGTCCCGTCGATCAGATGGACCTGCACGCTCCAGGGACGTTACCGAAAGCCGGGTGCGGGCTCTCCGGAAAAGGCCGAAAAAACCTGCCAGTACGGCCAGAAGGCCGCTTGCGAGCCTCCTGGAGCCCCCGGCATTGATGAAAGGCCGTGAGCACTGCCTTGGTGACGGCCCGGCACAGGCGTTCGGCGCCGCGTGCTTTGTTACTTGCGCTCCCGATAAATCCCGAGGAAAAATGTGCCCAAAGCGTCCGAAAAGGCGCTAAAGGTGGCAAACAGATGCGTCTCTCCAACCCCTTGCTCTTGGCTTCGCTGGGTGCGCTCGTCGCGGTCGCGAGCTGCACGCTCATCACCGATGTCGATCGCAGCAAGATTCCGGATGGGCAGGCCGGCACGCCGAGTAGCAGCGGCGGCGACGGCAGCATGATGCCGCAGGGAGGGGAAGCGCCGATGGGCGGTACGGGCAACATGCCCATGGGCGGCGCGTCCGAGGGTGGCACCGCGACAACGCCCGGTGGCTCAGGTCCGGTTGACGGCGGCGCCGGTGGCACGCCGGGCGGCGAGGGCGGTGCTGGTGGAGCTGCCGAAGGCGGCGCCGCGGGTAGCCCGATGGCTGGCGCCGGCGGCGTCTGAGTAGCGCCCCGAGTTAGTGTCGGGCTCGAAGTCGAAGTAGCGTCAGCAGATCGGCCAGGTCGGCAAGCCCCTCGGCTTCCGCGCGTTCATCTTCAGTCAAGGGCTCGCCCAGATCCTGCTTCTCGAGCAGCGCGTGCAGTCTTCGATCGACCCCCTCCGGTAGCGACAATCGCGCCAGGTCGCCGGGAAGCTCGAACTCGAGGTGAACAGCTGCGTGCCGAGTCATTGGCTTAGGACATCTTAGCAGTTCGCCGCTGCGTTGGCGAATACAGCATGAGCGATACGCTGGCGACCAGCCGCTGGGCGACCGACGACGGCGCTGGTGGAATTCCGCCCGAGGGCGGCCACATAGTCAACGCGCCGAGCTAGTGTCGGAAGCGACGCCATGCCATCAAAGGCCGTGAGTACGATCAGGATGGCGCTCGTGGGATCCGTATGGCGCTCGACTGGAGCGGGCTGCGATGCTGGCGCCGCAGTCGCAGAGCGGCGCGATTCGAAACGTGAGGTCTATCGAACCGACGAGGGCAGAATCGTCGCGGTCACCGATCGTGATGGGCTACGTTCGATGACGCTTTCATTCCGTGCCGGAAAGCGGATCCGGCTGCGCATCAAGTTGCGGCAGCGGGAACCCCTCGCGGGCGAGGTAGACGCGACCCTCCCGCTTTTCGATGTCGTAGTTAGCGATCCCGCTCGTGGGCCAGGGGCTTAACTGTGTGATGCGCTGGACCGCAGTTTGTCCAGCGAGCTCGTTGGCTCCCTTTACCACGATTCGGCACAGCGTCGTCTTGCACTCTGTCTGCATCTCGACGTCGCGGAACTCCTCGCCTTGATAGGTGTAGTGGAGTAGGTCCACGGCACGCGGGGCCCAGCGCAAGTCGGGGGACTCTTGCTGCCAAGCGTCGTTGAGCAGGCTGCTTCTGGCGGCGTGAATAACGTTTTGCCGGTACGCCCTCTCCTCCTCATCCATCGGCGGCTGCGCCGTTGTTGTCGCCTCGGAGGGCACACCAGCTGCTGACCTCGCTTGACCGATCGTAGCGCCAGCCGGTTGTTCTATGATGATGGTGCGCGGGGGAGGAGCGGTTTCCTTCGCAGCAACTCTAGTCTGCAACGCAGAAAGCTCGTCGCTCAACTGCGAGACACGCGACGAGTAGGTCGCAGTTCTAGCGGCAAGCACCCCTAGCGCTACGATGCCTAAGCTCAGAACCGCTACGACGACAATGTGTTTGCCGACCATGACTTTCGCCCCGGCGCCTTTCGATCAGTCCGCATCGGAAAGGCGCCATGGTTAGTGCAACCAAGCCCCGGGTCTCAGTATGAACGATGGATCCCCTCGTTGAATCACGGCGTGAGGGGATACGTGATCAGAGTAGCGACATGTGATACGGCTCCTCCGGAGCTCGGCGGAATCGAACACGTGGCATAGACAGTGGAGAATGTCAGATTGGTGAAATTCTCTAGGAGTTTGAACCCAGTACCCGTGCTCGCCATGCTGTTGAACGTGGCCGAAATACCTGCCTCAGAATAGTTTTCGCTCACTACGTTGCACGAGACACTCTGAGTAGGATGGCGATCGTAGACATATATCTGGGCTCCATCGAGTCCTGACGTCTCCCTCGTAAGCGGGCATATGACGTTGAGAGTGCTCAAGCTCGACGAGTTGTAGACGGTACCACCCTGGTAGTTGTAGATACCGCCAGAAACTCGCACGCATTGAGCTCCAGCGTATTCGGTAAACGCGGCGATGCCGTCGGCACTGGCGAGCAGCGCCACTGCCCCCGCAGCCAAAACGCTCACAAGTTGATGATTTCTCATGGCCGTACTCCGTTCGTGGTGTTGGCGTCAGCGCCGGTGTATCACTCGCAGCCAGGTGGATGCCCACCTCAATTTCTGCACTCGCTGCACCCGGGCTCTGCGCACGGATGAGAACCTGATCGTCGTCCCTTTCCAATGCGCATCCGGCATGGCAAGTGCAAAATATCCCCCCCCCATTTTTGTCAAGACAAAAACCAACGACTCTGCCCTGCACCGGAGACGTGACGCGCAACCTACGAACAAGTGACGCCCAACAGATCACACTTGTTGCGCGTGCCTTCGTCGCGCAAGTCTCATCCCCGGCTTAGGTGCCGACGGCGATCAACGTCGGCGCAGGAGCCACAGTCCTGCCAGGACCGTGAGCAGCGCGCTCGCGGCGCTCCAACGATCGTTGGCACGCTGGTCGGCACGAGGCGCGACCGTGGCGCCGCAGCCGTATTTGGGTCCGGTGCACACCTCACCACCCGGCACGTTGGGATCCAAGCCCTCGGCCAGCTCCTGCACGTCGGTCATCGGATCGGGGTCCGAGTTGATCCCCATGTCCCGCATTTTGACGAGGTTCATGCGCAGCAGGTCGTCTTGAAACCCGCCGGTCTGGTTCAGGGTGTTCTTCAAGGCGATGCCGAACGCCCGCGTGATCGTCGTGATGCCGCCGACGTTGGTGGCGTGACAGATGATGCACTGCGGAACGCAAGGCATGCCGAGCGTGTCGGCAACGACCTGCGGGTAGGTGGTCGAGGCACGGGACGGCGCGGCTGCCAGAGTGACGGCGCCGGCAGTCAGTAGGGTTGCGAGGAAAGTCGAAGCGCGCATCGTGGTCCTCATAGGTAGGCGTGAAGCTGGGCGAGGATCGATAGGTCCTCACCGGTGCGTTGAATGCCATCGATACGAACGTCGAAGTGCGGCAGAAACCACCAGCAAGCCGAGAGCCAGCCGCCCACCTTGGGCTTGCCGGCGCCTGGCAGGCGCGCCGGTGCGTCGAGGGCGCGGGAGTGGCCCTCATCGAGTAGCTCACCCGTGAGCATGAAGTGCAGGCCCTGGGTGGCTTCGAAGTCCGCCTGCGCGAAACCGACGTAACCCACGTCGTAGCGCGAGCGCACGAGCGCGTTGGCCTCGAGCACGAACATGAAGCTCTCGTTGACGACATTGCGCAAGATGCCGCCGTGAGCCATGCGGGTCATGCTCGCCTTGTCCTGCACCACGCGATCCTCCCCGGCCACCGTGACCAGTGAGCTTACGCCGAGGACGGTCTTGGGCGTCACGTAGTACTCGAAGTAGCCGGAGTAACCGCGCTCGCGGTAGCGATCCGGATTGATCTGGTAGTTGCCCGCGATACCCATCAGCTCGAAGCGGAAGCTCTCGTGATTGTACGTCACGGACACACCGTGCTGCTGCGACGACTCGCGGTCGGTGCGCGTGGCCATACGCGCCCACATGGTGTGCTCGGGGATGCGCACGCCGAACGGCAGATTCAGGCGCCCGGCGCGCACCTGCAGGTCCGTCGTGATGTCGTACCCGATGTAGTGGGTGCGAGAGATCAGGTTCCACTGGTCGCCCTGGTTGGCTGTGATCTGCGCGGGACGCGCGTAGGGTGAGCCGGTCGGAACCCTGGCAGCGCCGAGGCTCCCGCCGACCTTGAAAGAACCGAACTGCGCTTGTCCGTACACGTCCATCATCATCGGGAAGGTTCGAAACTTCTCCGCCGATTGGGGCGTGATGATGTTCATGTGGCGGTAGCTGCCGCCGAGCAGCAGCCAGTCCGGGGGCTCCCACAGACCGAACAGGAATGGTGCGATGGATCCGGAGCCGTCGCCCTCCTCCTCCGCAGCAGGCGCGGGCGCGGCTTCCGCGGCGGACGCCTCCGTGCTTTCTGCGTCGGCGGCAGGCTTGTCGCCCTCTGGTGCCGCGTCCTCCTCGAGCTCGATCTTCTCTTCGGCGACGCCGTCCTTGTCGGCCAGCTTGGGGCGCGCCGCAAAGCTCGAGGGGCTACGCGCCAGGCGGGGGCGCGGCAGGGGCCGCATCGCCGTGGCACCCTCACCCGAGCCGCCCCAGGGCGTGCTGAGCACCGCCTCCGACAGCGTCCGACCGTAGAAGGTCAAGAGCTCCCCGCCCGACGGGTCCGTATGGCACCCGCCGCACGTTGGATAGCCATGCTTGATCATCCAATGGTAGGCCTGCGCCTCACCCGGCACGAGGAGCACCAGCAAGGGCGCGAGCAGCAGAACCAGGCGGAGCGTCAGCGAGGAGACTTGATGAAGCGCGGACCGTTTGCCGCGACTCGGACTCAGCATGGGAGGAGACTTTTGCCGCGCTGGGGGCCCCGCGTCAACTTTGCATTGGTCACTCTCGGTAGTGTCCTGGCCCTGGATTTCCTTGCAGCGGCGGGCATGCGTCCAAGCTGACACAAAACGCCATCACCCGCCGAGCGAGGGATGCCGGCGGGTGATGTCAGGAGCGTCGGGTAGGCCCGACGTCGCTCACTTGCTGTACGTGATCTCGGCCTCGATGGTTAGCTGGTCCTCGACGCAGATCTTGAGCGTCTCGATGCAGATCTTTTCCGTGATGCCGAGCTTCTCGCGGCTCACCTTGATGACGCCCTTTGCGGTTTCACTGCTGACCGAAAGGCCAGTGATGTCGATCGGCACCACGGGGCCGTTGCTGAACTGGGCCGTGGCCTTCACTGTGCTTGCCTTGCTGGCGAGCGCCTTGTTGAGCGCCTCGTGAGTCACAGCGACCTCGATCGTCCTCTTCTCTTTCCCGGTCTCACCCTTGTGGAATACGTACTTCATGGTGTGACCCTGGCGGCCCGGGATCATGGAGTCGAGCTTGTGGCCGTCCAGTTTCAGCTTGATCGTGGTTCCGTCGTCGACGATCGTGACGGCGTTCTTGGCCGATAAGTCCCACGGAATGGGGCCAGGCGTGGCCTTGCCCCTCACCGTGACCTCCGATTCCTTGATGCTCTTGTATTTGCCACCCGCGTACGCAACAACGGGGACGGCGAGGGCGGCCATGGCGATCAGAGCGGTCGTGCGTTTCTTGAGATTCATCTGAGTCTTACCTCGGGTGGGTATGGGGGGTGGACGGTTGGACGATGCAGCGGCTTCTCTATTCAAGCTCGCGGTGCTGGCGTCGAGCCCGCTTGCATCTGGAGAAGTGCCACTACGGAAATCAAATCAGTCAACATTCGGCGAAACTTCGCTGGGGCATTGCCCTTTCGAGCTTCTGGGACAGTGGTACGGGGGCAGGTATTCAAATCTTCCCGACTTTTAGCGCGGGCGGGGAATACGCCGAAACTGCGCAGTTTGCCAGGGGGTTAGATGTAAGTGTCGGATGCGGTCCGGATTTATCCAAAGAGCCGCTGGCCGGCTTCTCGGGTGGGTAAAAGGGCCTCGAAAAGTCGCGCAGTTGGGCGATTTTCAGACATTTTGTTTCCGAGCATTTCGCGGAAGGAACGTGACGGGCCCCGGCCGGCTGCCACGTTGGAGCTCGCACCCCAGCCCCCCTCGTCAGTCGCGGACGAAGCGCACGGCGCGCCGCCGGCCACCAGTCAGTGGCCAATCGTAGCTGAGGTCCAAGTCCGCGTGCCATGTTGGTAGCGGGGGTGGTTCATCTCGACCGAGAAATACCCAGACGGCGCTCCTTGCGAGGCGAGCACCTTCACGTAACCAGAGTGGTGGCGGCAGCGTGGCACGTGACATCGCCACGTCCGCTACCTCAGCCTGTACCTCCATGGAGCGCTTGCGCAACAGCTCGATGTCAGGACGCTCGAGCGTTCCGAGCGACGTGCGCAGAAAGGCGGCGCGTCGCTGGCGCGGCTCGACCAAAATGAGACTCGTCGCAGGCAGCAAAATGGCTAGCGGAATGGCCGGCGCCCCGACACCGCTGCCGACGTCGATGACACGCCCGGTCAGGTGCGTGCTTGCCAGGACGGCGGCATCGGCCAGCAGCAAGTCGCACAGGGTGTCGGCATCGCGCGCTGCAGTGAGGTCGACGCGCTGACTCCACGCGACGACCAGGTCCAGCCAGCTGACCAATTGCTGACGCGCTGCATCGGATACGACCAGCGACCCTCCGCACGAAGCGGGTGCCGCCTCGAGCACCCGGTCGATGCGCGGTAGCCAGCCGCTCTGGAGACACTGCAGGGTCATGGGGGGCATGAGTGGGGCCTTTGTCCCGCGATTCAGGCAACAGTGTGCGCTATTTTTTGCCCAGCGCGGCGGAGGGGCTACTCGAGAGGTGATGTCCTCCGCCCTCGCGCCTGCGAAGCCTCCCGCCGACCTGGCGGAGCTGGTGGCGCGCTGTCTGAACGAACCGCTGGTGGCCTTGACGCAGCTGCTGGGCGGCCTTTCGGCGCGACGATTCTTTCGCCTGGAGCGGCCCTCGGGGCAGCGAGCCATCGTCATGTGGCTGCCCGAGACCGCCCCCGAGCGCGTCCTTTCGCGCCGCCTGGGAAGAAGGCTCCCATTCATAGAGCTGCGGGAGGTTTTGCAGCGGGCAGGCGTGAGAGTGCCCGCGCTGCTGGGCGCGCTGCCCGAGCAGGGCGTGCTGGTAGTCGAAGACCTGGGCGAGACTCTGGCGCAGCGGCTGGAGCGCGCGCCCGGCGAGCGCGAGGCGCTGTACCGCCGCGCGGTGCTCGATCTGGCCGCGGCGCAGCGGGCGCTGGTCGAGCTACCCGAGGACAGCATCGTGCGCACGCGCAGCTTCGATCGCGAGCTCTTGACCTGGGAGGTCGAGCACTTTCGTGAGTGGGGTGTCGAGGCGCTGGGCGTGAGATTGAGCGATGCCGAGCAGTCCGGCTTCGCCCGAGCCACGAGCTACCTGGTCGACGGCTTGCTGAGCTTCGAGCGAGGCTTCGTGCATCGCGACTACCAGAGCAGCAACTTGCTTGCCCTACCGGACGGCAGTCTGGCGTGGATCGACTTCCAGGACGCGCTGCTCGGACCGCAAGCCTATGATCTGGTGGCGCTGCTCCGCGATAGCTATCAGAGCTTCGACGAAGACTTCGTGCTGGCACGGCTCGCCGAGTATGCGGCCGCTCGGGGACTGAGCGAGGAGCAGCACGCCCGCCTCCGCTTCGAGCTCGATCTGATCACGGTGCAGCGTAAGCTCAAGGACGCGGGGCGCTTCGTGTTCTTCGAGCGTACGCGCGGCGACCCGAGCTACCTGCGCTACTTCGTGCCCACGCTCGAGCTGGTTTTGGGCGCGCTCGGGCGCTTGCCGGCGCTCCCGGAGCTTCTGGCCCTGCGGGCCATCGTCGAGCGGCAGGTCGAAATTGGCCGCAGCCGGGGTATGCTCGGCTCATGAAAAGCTCGTGGCTCGTGCTGGCGCCGGCGTTGTTCCTCGCTCCTGGTGTGGCTCGCGGCCAGCAACCCGAGGCGCCACCGAGCGACCTCGAGGCCGGAGGCTTGCGGCCCCCCGACGCGGTCGATCCCAACCAGCCCGATCCCAATCAGCCCGAGCAAACGCCGGAGAAAGAGCTGGCGGAAGCCGACAAGGAGGACGCGGGGCGTGGCCTGGAGTGGGTGTGGCTCAACGCCGAGGTCGGTGGCGAGCACCTGGGGCTGCAGACCTTCAAGGGCGATCAGCTGGTGGATCCGGAGCTGGTCGAAACGACCCAGACCGGGTTGGTGTTCGGCGCGGGCTTGGGTTTGAGGCTGTTGTTTTTCACGGTGGGCGCGCGCTTCCGCTTCGGTAAGTTTGCCGACTGGCAGCTGTGGACGCTGGGCGCGGAAGGTGGGCTCCGCATCCCGATGGGGCGCCTAGAGCCGTACGTCATGCTCGGCGCCGGATATGCCGCCTTGGGCTCGTTTGCCAGCACCGCGCCGGCGACATCCGAGGCAAGCGTGAAGGGTTTCAATGCGCGCGCTGGTTTCGGCGTCGACTACTACCTGAGCAACACCTTCTCGGTGGGTGGCAACCTGAGCGGCGACTTGCTGGTGCTTTCACGCTCTGCGGTCGCGAATGCGTCGGCCAGCACGCAGGGCAACGAGGCGATGCTCTACGCCAAGGACGGCTCCAGCATCGGTGCGGGAGTCACCTTGACCGCAGTCGTCGGTCTGCACCTTTGAGGCTGCTCACCGTCCCGCTGATCATCGCGCTTGCGGTGCTGCCGGCCTACTTCGTGTTTCGTCGGGTGAGCGTGCTGGGACGCGCCTCGCGCCGGCTCGCGGTCATGGCGCTGCTGTTCGGCGCGGCCGTAGCGGTACTGGCGGTACTGGTGGAGCGCGCCGTGCTGAGCTTCACCGAGCTTTCATTCGACGTGCGCAGTGCCGGTACGGGGGCGGCGCTGCTCGCCAGCTTCCTGCTCGCGGCTCCGCTCGAGGAGGCCCTGAAGACCCTGGTCATTTGGCCGCTGTATCGCACGCGGCGCATCGACGGCCCCCGCCTCGGCCTGTGCTACGCAGTGGCTACGGCGGCGGGCTTCGCCTCGGCGCTGGGCATTGCGCGGCTGTTTTCGGCCCCCTTCGACTGGGTGCTGGCGCTGCGCGCTCTGTGCCAGGCCCCGGCGCACCTGTTCTTCGCCGGGGTGTGGGGTTACGCGCTGGGCGCCAGGCGCGGGCAAAGCGGCGGCTGGTTTGCCGTGACTTGGCTGGTTTCGGTCGCGCTGCATGGCCTTTATCAGCACATCGTTTGGGGCCGTGGTCCCGGGTTTCTGGTGGCGGTCGTGCCACTGCTGGCGTTCATGGTGATCGGTGCGGCATCGGTGCTGCGCGAGGTCAATCCCGAGAGCCAGACCTTGGCCAAGCTGCACCTGCCGGAGCCGCCGCGCCTGAGCCTGGTGACCGAAGCGCTCAATCCGCGCGATCAACCGCTGATGCTGCGCTGGGTGGTGCTCGGCGCGTTCGTCAACGTGGGCCTGATGTTCACGCTGATGGTGGCCGCGGTCGCCCTCGGACATCGTCTGGGTGTCGACTTCTCGGCTGCCGACGAGACTGACATGACCTCCGCGGGCCCCTTGGCGCTGCTCGGGGCCGCGCTACTCGCTGCCTTCCCGATCGCCGGCTACCTGGTGGCGCGCGCCAGCTCTTCGACGGGCGTGCTCGAGCCCGCGCTCGCGGCTGCCGTTGCGCTGGCCTCGATTGTCGCAATCCTGGCCCTGGTCGCGCCGCTCGGCGTCCTGTTCGCGCTCGCCGTCGCGCCCCTGGCATTCGGCCTGGCTTGCGGTGGAGCCTGGATTGGCCTCGAGCGCTGATATGGCGTGAGCGACGCGGTCCCGCTTGGCGGCGGTGGTCCGCCTGAGCAGACGAGATATTGAGCAGTATTGGTCAATATTAGCGTACAGACCGCGGGAAATATGCGGCGCCCATTCGATGACACTCTTGCGACGCGGCGCATCCGACAGCAGCGGAGAAGCGGAGACGCGCTATCGTTCCAGCTCGGGGAATGGTGCTATTGGCCAATATTGACCGATATGCCGTGGGGCACGACGATGCCGTCCGGCTATGTCGAGGGCAATTAGCCCTTCAGCTCGAAGCGGATGAGCTTGGGTACGAAACCTAGACGCTCGAATGCGGCGTGGGCGTCGGCGTTGAAGCTCCAGGAGCTGAGCTCGATCTCGTGGATGCCCTGCGAGTGAGCGTGGTCGACGACCGCTTTCAGGAGGGCGCGAGCGATGCCCTTTCGGCGATGATCGCGCGTGACCACGATCTGATCCACCTCGCACCGCGTGTGCGTACCGCTAAAGATGGACTCGGAGCGTTGCTGCTGCATCGCCACCGCGTTGCCCACCACCACGCCTGCCTCTACCGCCACCCAGATTTGGGTGTCTGCTGACTCGAGTAGACCTCGGAACCAAGCCGCGACCGCCTCGTCATCGGCGGGCTTGAAAAAGTCGGGCCGGCTCGCGACATGCAGCCCGTGCACTTCTCGCTGCAGCGCCACGAGCACGTCAAGGTCTCCACTCGTGGCGCGCCGCACCTCAGTCGTCACGACGCCTCGCCCGCTGACAACTGACAACTGACAACTGACAACTGACAACTCACTTCTGCCCAGCCCTCCAGGTCGCGTACTGCCCACTGGTGAGAAGCGCGTCCTGCGGCAGCATCTCGCCAGGCGTCACGTCGAGCGCGGGGTCGTAGTCGGGCGCCAGCAGGCGCCGCAAATCGAACGCGCGGAAATGGCCCAGCAGGTGAGGGGCCTCGCTGACCCACAGGACGCGCTGGCCAGTTTGCATCACCACGCCGTGCGTGGCGATCAGGGCGTTGATGGCGCGCCGGTCACCGAGCGGAAGCTCGCTGCCGCGAGCCCCCTTGCGATCGCGCAGCAATTCGGCAGCCGTGAGCGGCGTGACCGGGCCTTGCTGCGGTAGCGCTGCGAGCAGCTCATCCGCGCGGCTGCGGCGAGGCAAGGTCGAAGTCTTCTCGCGCACGCGCTGGTTCTTGGGATCTTCACGCAAGAGTGACTCGAAATGATTGGTGATGGCGGCTCGCGGAGCCAGCCAGCGCACGCTATCCAGAGCGCCGGGAGCGCGCTCGATCGCGGCCGAGCGCCCGCGCGCGTCGGTCACGATCACGATGTGACTGACCATCGGCGCGCGCTCCGCGAGCAGGCGCGCCGCCTGCTCACTGTCGCGAGCCTCGGAAAGCACACGGCGTAGCGAGTGCACCACGGGCTCACCGACCACTCGAGGCTCGCCCGCTCGGCCGCCGTGCACTACGACGGCCACGCCTTCCAGATTCATGCCGCTGACGACGCCCACGAGCCCGGGCCATGCCACGGACGCGAACGGGATCTTGCCGTCCTCGCGTACCAGGAATACCGCCTTACGTCGGTCGAAGATCTCGTCCACCTCGAAGTCGAAAGCACGCGCCAGCATGCCCGAGCCGTCCTCGGTCGCCTCCCCGCCGAACGTGAAGCTGGTGCAGCCGATCAGCGGGGAGCCCTCGAACGACAGCGAAATGTCGTAGAGCGCATTCAGGTAGACGAAGCGCTGAAACGTCGGAAAGAGCTCGGCATACGGATCCGGCTGAAAACCGTGCGAGCCGGCGGCGATCTCGCGCAATCTGTCCGGCGACATCTCCCGGTCCACGTTGCGGTAGCGCAGCTGGGCCAGGTCGAGTAGGAGCGATCGTGCCACCCGCATCGGCACCTGGTCGCGAAATCGCCCTAGCAAGATCCCCTCATTTTCGACCATCTCCGGGTAGAGCAACCGCGCGTGCGCGTAGCCCATGGCTTCCGGAGACCCGACCAGGCCCACCTGCAGCAGGCCTCCGACCTTGCGCACGTAGGCTGCATCGAAGCGTCGTAGCCCGCTCGGCATGGTGACGACGCGCGTCGAAACGAGTGGGACGAACGGCGGCTCCAGACGCGCTGCGCGGCCGACCCCCAGGTGAAAGGCCGTGAGCAGCAATACCAGCCCGAGGCACGCGATGCCCAGGCCGCGGGTCAGGCGCTTGAAGCGCTTGGTCAAGAAGCTCTCCGCACGGTCAGCGCGGTGTGCAGCAGGCGCAGCACGATGCGTGCCGGGTCGCGCACCACGTGAAAATGCGAGACGCGCTCGGCGCGGGGCGGGTAGATGACGCGCACCGGGACCTCGACGATCGGAATGCTCCGGCGAACGGCGCGGACCAACATCTCGGATTCGAAGCCGTAACCGCGAGCGTTCGACTCGAGCTGAAGCGTTTCGCGCAGCGGGTAGCGCCGCAGCCCGCATTGCGTGTCGGACAGCCTCTGGCCGCTCAGCAGGCTGACCCACCAGTTCGAGAAACGGTTGGAAAACCGGCTCGGCCCCGGTGCCCCGTCGCGCGCCAGATCGCGAACGCCGAGCAGCAGGCTGGTTTCGGGTGCGGGATGGCGCGCGAGCGCCACCGCGTCCTCCGCACGATGTTGGCCGTCGGCGTCGACGCTGACCGCGCTCGCAAAGCCGCGTTCGAAAAGCCACTTCAAGCCCGTGCGTAGGGCCACGCCTTTGCCGCGATTGCGAGCATGGCTCACCAAGTTCACTGCGGCTGCGCGCGCCACGTCGGCGGTGCCGTCGGTCGAGCCATCGTCCACCACCAGCAGCATCGCTTCGGGATCATGGGCCCTCAGGCCGTCGATGACCAGCTTCAAGCTGCGACCGGCCTGGTAGGCAGGAATCAGGTAGGCGCGCTGCACCGGCCGAGGCTACCATCGTCTGGCTCGGATCATGCCCCCGTTCGAAGCGACCCAAGTGGCGGAGCTGGCCCAAGCCGCCAAGCAGGAGCTGCGCAAGCGTATGCGCGCGCTGCGCGCTGCCTACCCGGCCTCCGCCCTCGCGCTACGCAGCCAAGGCATCGTCGAGCAGGCCCTGGCGCTGCCGCATTTTGCGGCAGCCTCGAGCGTGGCGCTCTTTTTCCCGATGGCCGACCGGCAGGAGGTCGACCTGCGAGAGCTGGACGCGGAGGCGCGGCGTCAGGGCAAGCGCGTCTACTACCCATTTCTGCAGCAGCGCGGCGAAAGTCTGGTGACGGGCTTGCGCATCACGTCGTCCCTTTCGGATCTGGCCGACCGCGGGCAACGCTTCCTCGAGCCGTCGAGCGACGCGCCACAGGCCGCTCGCGGCGATGTCGAGCTGCTATTCGTTCCGGCGTTGGCAGTGGCGCCGAGCGGACACCGACTCGGCTACGGCCTGGGCTTCTACGACGCCCTCTTGCCGGACTTTCGTCCGCCCGCGCAGGCCGTAGCGGTGGCCTACGACTTTCAACTGCTGGTGGAGCTGCCAACACTTCCGCACGACGTGCCCTGCGATGCGGTGCTGACCGATACGCGAGCGCTGTTCTAGCCCCTTCCTGGTGGGGCGGCACGCGCCTCAGGATCACATCGCCGTCGCCCCCGGTAGCCACGCGAGCACGCGTATTAGCTAATATTAGTTAATACTTTCCGTGCAGCCCTATGATTCGTGCCGGTTGGAGGAGGGCCCGGTGCCGCACAATCGGGCTCGGGGTGCGAGCCTCGAGCTCCAACGACCCCAGGTTTTCAGCCCTTGAGCGCCGATTATTAGCCAATATTAGCTAATATTCAGCGCGCTGTACGGGTGCACCTGCGTTCTCTCTCCAGCGCAATGTGACGAATCACGCGGCCGCGCTCGGCGTTGCTAACTCGTGAACCTCGTTGCCCGAGCACGCTGTTTGTTGCTCTAGCCGCGACCGCTGCGGCTTTCGCCGCGCGCGCTACGTTGAGCCTTGGGCTTCTGGCAATCCGAACAAACGCCGTACATCTCGTGCTTGTGGGCACGAATCAAAAAACCGTAACGCTTGGCAATCTTGTCTTGTAGTGCCTCGATCTGGGGCTCTTCGAA